>CADBOI010000027.1 GCA_902796335.1 uncultured Spirochaetales bacterium | reverse complement strand
TACTATCACTGGACACAGTGGATTTTCGAGAAGCTCTATGAGAAGGGCCTCGCCTACGAGAGCCAGGCTCCGATCAACTGGTGCCCCCACTGCAAGACAGGTCTTGCAAACGAAGAGGTCAAGGAAGGAAAGTGCGACCGCTGCGGCGCCCAGGTGGAGAAGCGCAACATCCGCCAGTGGGTTCTGAAGATCACGGCCTATGCCCAGAGACTTCTGGACGACCTGGACCTTGTCGACTGGCCGGAATCGGTCAAGCTGATGCAGCGCAACTGGATCGGAAAGTCTGAAGGCGCATCCGTTCTCTTCCAGGTCAAGGGCCTTGAGAACGACCCGGACGGAAAGCTCGAGGTTTTCACAACCAGATGCGACACCCTTTTCGGCGCCACATACATGGTCATCTCCCCGGAGCATCCGCTTGTCGCAAAGCTCACCACAAAGGAAAACGAGCAGGCAGTCAAGGACTATGTCTCACAGGCCGCAAAGAAGAGCGACCTTGACAGAACAGACCTCGCCAAGGAAAAGACCGGCGTCTTCTCCGGAAGCTATGCCATCAACCCCGTCAACGGAAAGGAGATTCCGATCTGGATCGCCGACTACGTACTGATCTCCTACGGAACAGGTGCCATCATGGCGGTTCCCGCACACGATACCAGAGACTGGGAGTTCGCCAAGAAATTCAATCTCCCGATCATCGAGGTCCTCAAGTCCGAGGTTGATGTCCAGCAGCAGGCTTGGACGGAAGACGGAACCCACGTGAACAGCGGCTTCCTGGACGGACTAAACAAGGCCGATGCAATCGAGAAGATGATCGAGTTCCTGGAGGAACGCAAGATCGGTCACAAGATGATCAACTTCAAGCTCCGTGACTGGATCTTCAGCCGCCAGAGATACTGGGGAGAGCCGATCCCCCTCATCCACTGCCCGCACTGCGGAACAGTCCTCGTTCCCGAAGAAGAGCTGCCGCTCACCCTCCCCGAGGTGAAGAGCTACCAGCCGTCCGGAACGGGAGAGAGCCCGCTGGCCAACATCGACAGCTGGGTCAACTGCAAGTGCCCCAAGTGCGGAGCTCCTGCAAAACGCGAGACCAACACGATGCCTCAGTGGGGCGGCTCCTGCTGGTACTATCTCAGATACATCGATCCGAAGAACGACAAGGCCTTCGTGGACCCCGTCAAGGAAAAGTACTGGATGCCGGTAGACCTCTACATCGGAGGAACCGAGCACGCCGTCCTGCATCTGCTTTATGCAAGGTTCTGGCACAAGGTCCTCTTCGATCTCGGACTGGTCTCCACACCGGAGCCGTTCGCAAGACTGGTCAACCAGGGAATGATAACCTCGTTTGCATATCAGAAGCCGAACAAATCACTTGTCCCTGCAGATCAGGTCATCGAAAAGGAGCCGGGAGTCTTTGTAGACAAGGAGAGCGGAGAGGTTCTTGAGAGAGTTATCGCCAAGATGTCCAAGAGCCTGAAGAACGTCATCAACCCCGACGAGGTCATTGCCCAGTACGGTGCTGACACGATGAGGATGTACGAGATGTTCATGGGACCGCTTCAAGTCTCCAAGCCATGGTCCACAACGGGAATCGCCGGAGTATGGAGATTCATCGACAGACTGTGGCGTCTTGCCGACGAGAAGCCGCTCACAGAGGACAAGGCCCCGGCCGACATCCTCAAGAGCCTCCACAAGACAATCAAGAAGGTCACCGAGGACACCTCCACACTCAACTTCAACACGGCAATCAGCCAAATGATGGTCTACATCAACGACCTTTCAAAGCTGGACACCCTTCCGCGTGAAGCCTGGGAGCCGATGATCCTGATGCTCGCCCCTTATGCTCCGCATCTTGCAGAAGAGCTCTGGGCAAAGGCCGGACACGAACCTTCCGTCGCCAACGTCAGCTGGCCCAAGTACAAGGAAGAGCTGACCATCGACGCAGAGGTTCAGATCGTCTGTCAGATCAACGGAAAAGTCAGAGCCAAGCTGATGCTTTCCAAGGATGCCACTAAGGAAGAGATCATTGCGGCAGCAAAGGAAAACGACAACGTCAAGAAATATCTTGAAGGTGCGACCATCGTCAAGGAAATCGTTGTTCCGGGCAAACTGGTCAGCTTTGTCGTGAAGTAAAATTATATAAAACATTCTTGCTTTTCTCCTGTGGCCTCTGCTACGATTAACAGGGGCTAACAGGCCATGGGGGAACAAATTATGAAGAAAAAACTGCTCGCGATCTCACTTCTGGTTCTTCTCAGTGTCTCTTTTGCATTCGCAGATGCATACAGAGATGTGAACAAGTACATAGGTCAGGGTCTGACAAAGGAAAATCTGGAGAAAATCAAGGCTCTTTCCCCTCAGCTGACACAGCAGCAGAAAGAGTCCATCTACACGTGGAGGAAAACACCTGTTCTGTTCCCGGTGCTTTCAAACCTGTTCCTTGGTTTCGGAAGCGGTTCATTCGAGCAGGGAGACAAACTGCACGGTTACATCTTCCTGGCCGGAGATGTGGCCTGTTTAGGGGTTGTGGGCTACAACATCTTCAAGAACGGTTGGGACAACTTCATTAACTCATTTTCAGGAGAATCTGGCGTGGAGGACGACATGACCCTTGCCAAAGTAGCCCTGTTCGCAGCCCTTGGCCTTAGGGTCTATCAGGCAATCCGTCCAATCCGCTATGCGAACAACTACAACAGCAACCTCAAGGATGCCCTTGGCCTGACGTCCGTCACCATGACACCTTCCTATGCCAACGGCAAGATGGGCATGACCCTGAGCGCGAAGATCTCCCTCTAAATCAGGGACTCCTTGATATAGCTGTAGGAATTGCCGTCCCTGTCCACAATAAGAACAAGAACCATGTTGCTCTGTGCGTTGAGGAATCGGAACACCCCGGCAGGAAGAACGGTCGTTCCGCTCAGCCCGTCAATGGACACAAGGCAGGGATCCCTGAGGAACTCGCTTTCCCAGATGCCGTTGGCAAGGGCGAAAGGCCCCACACAGTAACCGTCGCAAACCCTGATCGTGGCTTTGGACAATTCTCCGTTCTGGATATCCCTGAGCAGTGAAACATCGTCTATTTTTCTAATATCATCTGTTTTTATCAGTGCTTCTTCCAGAATCAGGCCATAGTTCAATGTTCCGGTCATCTCCGTATCGATGTCGGAGAGCAGGCTTGTCAGAAAGCCTTCATCCTGCGACAGCAGGACCTCCTTTCTGTTGTCGGCAGGCGTGACCGCCGTACCGAAAGGACTCAGTTCACCCAACGGATAGGCGGCTACAACTGTGGTCCTTCCCGGGTCGACTTCAATGTCTACAGCCCGCATGTCCTGTGTGACATGGAGTGTTTTGAGGCCATCGGAATCAGTCCAGCGAAGGGTATACCAGAGTTTCCTTCCACTGACCTTTTCCCATGGATGCTGTGGAATGAGGATCCTGATTGTCCTCCTGGGCTGGACAAAAGAACAGGACACGAGAAGTACAAGAAGCAGAAAGGCAAAAGATGCAGATAAAATTGTTTTTCGTTTCATGCCCCTATATACAGGAATTTTGTCGATTTCATTAAAGTTTCGGCATGACTTTTTTATATTTTTCCCGGAATTCCCGCAGAATCCTCCGGATTTCGTCGCTTCTGTAGTCGGCATACGTCCATTCCAGACTCTGGAAGTCGTGGTTTTTGAATATCAGCGTGGTCTCTGCGTATATTCCGTCCCTCAGCGGAATTCTGTGGGCCCTGTCCTTGCAGGTGGCAAGAATGAACGAAGACAGCGAGAGTATTCCGGGATCCAGATTCACCCTTCTCCCGCCATCGGAAGCGGCGAAAGTCTTCTCCATCTCGTTGGTTCTTGTCTTGAAACCGGCAAGATCTGACGGGTCTACAAGGGCCCTGAACTGCAGAAGATATCTCACCGGCCTCTGCCCCATCTCCGAATCGTAATAGTCGGTGAAGGGAAACTTCAGAACAGGACTTTCCGCCAGAATCGGACCGAATTCCTTTTCCAGGATGGAGGTGATCTCTGCTCTGCGATCTTCGGCCGTCGAGAGTACTCCAATAACCAGTGAACATTTCTGAAATGCTTTTGCCGTTGCCATAGGATAATTTTCTCCGTGGAAACTTCTCTTGTCAACTTTCCTTGCTTTGAAGTGAAATGGGCTTTATTATTCTAGTATGCCTAATTTGATTGTCTTTCTGGGAAACCCCGGATCTCAGTACAGACAGACCAGACACAACTGCGGTTGGATGGTCTGCGACAGATTGATGGAGAAGCTTCCTCAGCAGGACAACTGGCAGAGCAAATTCCATGGCCTTTTCACAAAGCGGCGGGATGTTGTGCTGCTCAAACCACAGACCTTCATGAACGAGAGCGGAATCTCAGTTCAGGAGGCCTGCCGTTTTTTCGGGACAAAACCTGCGGATGTGACGGTGGTCCACGATGACATCGAGCTTCCTATCGGAGCTATCAAACTCCAGACGGGAGGAGGAATGGGAGGACACAACGGACTGAGATCCGTGAAGCAGCACCTGGGAACGGACGGATTTCGCCGCCTGCGCATTGGGGTCGGGAGACCTCCTGCGACAATCCAGGTTGCAGACTATGTCCTCGGAAGATTCTCAGAGCTGGAGGAGCGTCAGATGGAAAAGACCTTTGAGGATGCTGCGGATGTCGTGTTGGGCATAATGGAATCATGAACCGGGAGAACACATGAAAAACAGAGACTTCAGAATTTCAGAGAACAGCCGTGAGGAGATGACATACACAAAGCCGATGTTCGAGACCTCGGACAAGGCTGACAAGATGTACAGACAGGCCCAGGAGGTTTCCCTGGCCTACAACAACAGCCACGAGCATCCGCTTTCGGCAGGCAAGGTCTACACCACGGCAGTCCTTCATCTGATCTATCAGGTAGTGATATCGACCTTCCTCCGCGGAAGCGATGCGGACCCGTTCTCCAGAATCGCGGTTCTGGCAGAGAAAAACAAGGACACGGAAGAGGTCCTCTCCTTCTACGACAGGATGTTCCCTTCCCTGCTCAAGGATCCCTCGATCCTCAAGAGAGTGGAGACGGTGCGTGCATTCTTCGTCCATCAGGTTCTTCAGGCAAACCCGGCCCTTCTTGCCGCAACCGGTGAGATGCTTGACCAGAAGAAGATGAAGTTCCCCCAGGGAACCCAGGCCCTGACCGCACTGATGGGAAGCTACCTGAAGGGAACCTCGTTCTCGGAGTCCACAGAGGACGACCTGTTCTCCTTCCTCACACTCCCGGCAAGGCTCTATCCGGATTCACTTTCCAAACAGATCGCCTACATACTCGAGCACTGGGATTCCCTCCTGCCCGATGAGTTCAAGCTCCTTCTTCTGAGAAGCAAGGACTACATGCAGGAAGAGGAGAAACCCCGTTTCCAGGGCCCCGGTCCCATAGACATCCCCGACTATTCATCATTCGGCGATGACATTGAGTCCTTCACTCCCGACCGCAACTGGATGCCCAACGTAGTCATGATGGCAAAGAGCACACTGGTCTGGCTTGACCAGCTGTCCAAGAAATACCAGCGAGACGTCCACCGTCTGGACCAGATTCCCGACGAGGAGTTGGACATTCTGAAGAATTCCGGTTTCACGGCCCTGTGGCTCATCGGTCTCTGGGAAAGAAGCCCGGCATCCAAGCGCATCAAGAATCTCTGCGGCAACCCGGATGCCGAATCATCCGCCTACTCCCTCAAAGGCTATGAGATCTCTCCGAGAATCGGTGGCTGGGAGGCTCTTTTCAACCTCAAGGAAAGGTGCTGGTCCAGAGGAATCAGGCTTGCCAGCGACATGGTCCCGAACCATACCGGACTGGACAGCGACTGGATGAAATGGCATTCAAACTACTTTGTCCAGCAGTCCTACCCTCCGTTCCCGTCTTATACATTCAACGGGCCGAACCTCTCCGACGATCCGGATTTCGAAGTCAGGATCGAGGACCACTACTACAACAGAACCGATGCTGCCGTCACCTTCCAGAGAATAGACCGCCGCAACGGTCAGGTCTCCTACATCTTCCATGGAAACGACGGAACATCGATGCCCTGGAATGATACTGCACAGCTGGATTATCTGAATCCTGAAACAAGAGAGGCGGTCATTCAGCAGATCATGGACGTTGCAAGGAACTTCCCCGTCATCAGATTCGATGCCGCCATGACACTGGCAAAGAAGCACATCCAGAGACTCTGGTACCCCAAGCCGGGAACCGGCGGAGACATCGCAGGCAGGGCCACATACGGAATGTCGGACCAGGAGTTCAACAGACGCATACCCGTGGAGTTCTGGAGAGAGGTCGTTGACAGAATCCAGAAGGAGCTTCCGGACACACTGCTTCTTGCCGAGGCTTTCTGGATGATGGAAAGCTACTTTGTCCGCACACTCGGAATGCACAGGGTCTACAACAGTGCCTTCATGCACATGATGAAGAACGAGGACAACAAGAAGTACCGCGACATGATCAAGGCGACTCTGGTCTACGACCCGGACATCCTCAAGCGCTACGTCAACTTCATGAACAACCCGGATGAGGAGACAGCCATCGCGCAGTTCGGCGACGGAGACAAGTACTTCGGAGTCTGCACTCTTCTGTCTACCCTTCCAGGCCTTCCGATGTTCGGACACGGACAGATCCAGGGCTTCAGGGAGAAGTACGGAATGGAGTACCAGAGGGCATACTGGAACGAAAGCCCGAACGAGGGTCTGATCGAAGAGCACAGAAGAAGGATCTTCCCTCTTCTGAAGATGCGCTGGCTCTTCTCGGAATCCAGGTACTTCCAGCTGTTCGACGCCTATGACTCATACGGAAACGTTCTTGAGTCCGTCTATGCCTACACGAACGGCGACGACAACCAGATGGCCATGGTCCTCTACAACAACCAGTACGAGAGAGTCGAAGGATGGATCAACCTCTCCGTTCCGAAACTCATCAAGGAAAACGGAGAAAGAAGGAACGAGGTCGTTTCCCTGGCCCAGAGCCTCAGGCTCAGACGCGGTGTCAGAAGGTTCATGATCTACAGGAACTTCAACAACGGAAAGACCTATCTGTATCCATCGGCAAAACTCTTTGAAGAAGGCATGAAAATAGCCTTTAACGGCTATGAGACCAAAGTTTTCACCAATATCTACGAGGTTGAGGACATCGATGGCGTCTATGAGAGGTTGTACGAGAAGTATCATGGCCACGGTATCGTGGACATAGAGAACGAGATCCGCGTACTTTATCTCCAGCCGTTCTTCGAGACTGTGGAACCCATCAAGGGACAGAAGTTTTTCAAGGACCTGAAGGCCATTCTCCAGGGCAAGGGAACCAGCATCAACAGACGCAACATCATGCAGGCCCTCGGTTCCTGCTACACCTACATGGAGGAGTTCGACCCGCTGTTCGACAAGATCGGACTGAACATGCACCTGATGAAACCGCAGACCATCCTGGATCTTCTCAACAGGCTCCAGAGCATCTGCAGAAGAGAGGTGTTCGCCAATGCCAACACAATCCTGGACAACGACCTGCTCTCGGTTTTCGCCGCAGGTTTCCTGACAATGCCGTTCATCTCCGCGAACTCAAGTCTGGAGGATGCGGCAAAGGTCGTCCAGATCCTTCAGCTCGACCGCTTCTTCGGAATTCCGAAGGCAACGGCCTCCATGTGCGCCATCATCGCCACAAAGCGGGGTGAGAGCGTAAGGGAGCTTCTGGAGAACAGGGTTTTCCTGGATCTGATCGGAAGAAACGAATATCAGGGAGTCAGATGGTTCAGGGGCGAGGCTTTCCAGGAATGCATGTACCTGCTGTTCCTGTCAAAGGCAATCCATGCAGATGAAGACATCACGGACGAACAGGAGATGCAGATCCGCAAGGAGATCAGCATGTGGCTGAAGAAAGGTTCTGCCGCCCAGTACCGTCTGGACAACCTTCTGACGGAGTAAAGCAAACTAGACATATCCTGATATAAGAAATATAATTTCCCAGTATGAAGACTTGGTTGACTTATCTGGCCGCCGCTGCCATGGGGCTTGCTTTTGAACTCACCTTCAAAGACAGCTATATCTTTGTTTCTTCCATGAATTTCATGGCTGGTGCCGTCCTGAAACTAGGAGTGTTTCTGGTCTTTCCTCTTGCCTTCTTCACAATGGCATCGGGAACCGCTTCCCTTTCAAGGCGTCGCGGAAGGACAAGCTTCGTCTGCCTGTCGACCGTCTTCTGGGCAATCCTGACATCCCTGCTGCTCTCTGTGGCGGCAGCCCTGATTTTCAGGCTTTACCCTGCGGCCTTCCCAATCACTTCAACGACACCGAAGACAGCAGACCAGTACAGCGGCCTGTACAGGAGCCTCTCCTCTTCAACAGCTTCCAGACTGGTTGCGGCAAATCCCCTGACATTCAACGCTTTCCTGAACTTCATCAAGTCAGGCGACTGTCTTCTGCCGGTCATCCTGCTTGCTCTGATCCTGGGCTATGCCGTCAGGCCGACCAATGAGGTAATCAGACCTGCATACATCACCCTCAACTCAATCAGCGAGGCCATGTTCAGACTTGCCAAGCTGATTGCAAGATTCCTCTGGTTCTGCATCTTCTTCCTTGCCGGTGCCTGGTTTCATGCACTTAGAGAGGACCGTTCGGTCTTCTATTCCTGCAGGTTCCTCTTCATGTGCCTTCTGACAACGCTGCTGATCCTCTTTGCCGTCCTCCCCCTGATCTATGCCATTGCAACGGGATTCAAGAGAAATCCGTACAGGCAGCTTATGAGGCTGATTTCGGCAGCTGTGGCATCTTTCTTCTCGGTCAACTATCTTTTCAGCCAGTGCACTCTTTACACGGACTGCAGGACGAACCTCGGAATTCACAAGAATGTGGTCTCAACGGCACTGCCGCTGCACAGCATCCTGACAAAAGGCGGAAGCGCCCTCATCTCGACGATGAGCACCTGCTCCCTGGTCTATGCTCTGAGCGGAAGCATGCCAACCATCCTTCAGACAATCACAATCGCCTTCGCATGTACTCTTGTAAGCTTCATCGCCTGTCTGCATGCCGGTTATGAGGTTGTCTTCATCGTTACATTCGCCATCGGGCTTCTTGAGGTCGACATGGGCGGAGCCCAGTTCTCCCTCATCGGTCTGATTCCGTTCCTCAACGGAATTGCCCTGATGTTCGACATCCTGCTCGCCGGACTTGGAACAAGCTTCACTGCCTGCCATCTGAAAGCCGATTGCAACATTGTCGATAAGGACGTTGTCTGATGAACAACAAGTTTTTTCGATTTCTGGTGGTATTCCTTCAGATTCTCATCATTGCTGTAGAGCTGGCCATCTGCATCTACAGCATCGTGTTTGTGGAGGATATCTCGGAGAACTACTTCACAGCAGCGGTTGTCCGCATTTCAGCAATCCTTCTGATGACGATCGCCTACTACAAGACCAGCGTCTCCAGAATAAATCCCGGCAACCTTTTCATCATCTTCTTCCTGTTTTCCATAACTGTCGCTGAACTGACAGTTCTATCCCGTTTCACGGCAATCACAGGTTGGAGCCTCATCCCTCCGCGTGCCCTGGCAAGAACAATCATGGCCGCTCAGATTCTAGCCCAGTTCTGTCTGACAGGTTATGCCGTCCAGTATCAGACAAACGAACACAGCACCATAGTGCGTCTTTTCTTCTTCGGAATAGTAGCCACCGCATTCATGGTCCTGCTCGTTCCTTCTTCGCAGTCGGCTTCAACTCTGTGGGATATGAGAGCTCCCCGGATTCTTCTTACAACACTTGCCGTTGTGGCTTTGATCTCAAACATGATTCTGGCCTTCTCGGAGACCACCAAAGCCGGTGTCCTGCGACACATGGCCACGGTCCTTCTCATTGCAGGAAACTACATCACCGTCATGTTTGGCGGTCTTTACATCACGCTCGTGGGAAGCGCCATATTCTTCTTCGGAGGAATCATCACGATGCTGATCACACTCAGAAACTCGGTCATTCTCTGATACATCATGCGGCTTTATCTACTTCCACAGACATTCAAAGGTGAGGGCACGGTTGAGATCAGGGGAAAGGATTTCAATTACCTGACGCGTTCGCTGAGGCTACGTGAGGGGCAGAAGCTGACAGGAAGGGACCGTGATGGAAATCTCTGGGACCTGTGCATAGAGAAGATAAACAGGGACAGCTGCCTTCTGAGCGCAGTTCCTGCAGAGAAAGCGGAAGAAAGGACAGACGCGCTCCCGCAGGCGGCCCCTCTCAAACCGATTGTCCTTTACCAATGTCTGCCCAAGGGCAGGAAAGCCGATGACATAATCAAAAAAGCCACAGAAGCAGGAGTTCGGGACATCGTTCTGGTGAACAGCAGAAACTGCGTGGCGAACCTTGAAGGAAAAGAGATGTCCAGGCTCGGAAGATATGATGCCATGGTCACGGAGGCAATTCAGCAGAGCGGATCCATGGTCCCCACAAAAGTCTACGGCGTGATCGATCTCAAGGACATCCCTGACGACTTCGAGAAAAGATCCGCGGGAAGCCAGAAGCTTGGACTTGTGCTTCATCAGAGCAGGATAGAGAACCAGAACAACGACCTCCTCCAGTGCACAAAAGGCTTCGACGGAACTGTTGCGGTCGTAGTCGGTCCGGAGGGCGGACTTGAGGAGTCGGAGTGCCAGCTGCTTCTGGACAGGGGTTTCAAGGCCGTACTTTTGAAAACTAACATTTTAAGATGTGAGACAGCCTCGATTTATGCCATCGGAGCAATACAGACAATCCTGGAATCTGCTTGTCAATAACTTGTGCATAAATGTTAAATATTTAGTTTTTTTACCACATTCCCAACCTATAAAAGAACAATTATTCTTATATAACTTTTTAATCGGTTGATGCAATTATTTATCTTATTATTTCTTTCTAGGGTAAAAAATTAAAATCTACTTCCCGTGTGATTAGTACCAAGATGGGAAGGTTACTGACAACCCTTCCGTTTATTAACTTTTCAACAGCTTTCACAGCCTGTGCATAACTTGTGCAATAGTGTGTGCAAAAATGTCCCACTCCATACTTTTCAGCCCGTTATTTTCTTTTAATAGAAGAACCTGCCCGAAGGCAGGTTCCACAAGTCAAAACAGGCACGGGGAACTAGAAATTCACTACGTGTTTGCCGTTGCCTCCGGCAGTCCCGTAAGCGGTTTCATATGTCTGCAGATACTCATATGCCTTCTTGCAGACAACATCGTACTTGATGTCGAAAAGAGGCCTTTCGTCATAGTTCATTTCCGAGAGGTAGGCGTTCCTGGCAACAACGAAAAGAACGCTATCCCGAAGTCCGGTGGAAGCATTCTGCTCTGCGAATTTATGTACGTTCTCATCCGTGAACTCAGGATTCTCTTTGACAAAGTTCAGGTCGACATCGTTGTTGATGAGCTCCGTGTATGCCTTGACCTCGTCCTCCGTGACATAGAGGTCCTCGATCTCGATATCCGGAAGGACTCCTTCCTTGTTGATCGCAACATCTTTGGGCCCTGTGAAGCTGGCCGTGGTAAGGGAGATGAATCCGTCTCCGAAGGTGGAGACAAGCTGCATTACACCCTTTCCGAAGGACTTGGACCCGATGATCACAGCCCTTCCAGTATCCCTCATCATGGAAGAGAACAGCTCTGCGGAACTGGCGGTTCCTCCATTGATCAGAATGGCGATGTCCACGTCCGGCTGGACCGCTACGGTGTTGGAGGCGGAGAACTTCGCATTCTTGGAAGTATCTTTGTATGTGAGGTACATGAGATCCGAATTGCTGATGAACAGATCGGCGATGGCAAGGGCTGAATCGACATCTCCGCCCGGATTGTTCCTGAGGTCGATGATCAGTTTCTGCATTCCCTTTGCCGACAGGTTGTCCAGGGCCTTGGAAATTGCCAGATATGTGCTCTTTGAGAACTCGAGGATCCTGAGATAGGCGGTTCTTCCGTCAATCATCGCATACTCGACTGTGGGGGTTGTGACCTTTTCCCTTGTAAGGTCGACCTTGAAAATGCTCTCTCCCCTCTTGATGGTCAGAGTCACACTTGTTCCCGGAGTTCCCTTCATCCTCTTCGAGCACTCGTTGGCATCAAGGGGTATCACGGATTCTCCGTCGATCTCGGTTATCATGTCCCCGGCCTTCAGGCCTGCCCTTGAGCAGGGTGCGTTCGGGAACACCTGGGAAATCACGGCATAGAGGGTCTTCTCATCAGCAGGATCCTGGCCCGCCTCAGTCGTCTTGTAGAAGTAGATTCCAAGTCCTCCATAGGTTCCGGAAACCTCTTCCGCGTAGTCGCCGGACTTCTCGGCCTTCACGTAGTAGGAATACTTATCCCCCAGGGCCGAGAACATGGCCGTGGCCATGGCCTCATAGACGGCGGCATAATCAATATCGTAAAGATAGTTCTTTTCGACGTACTGGTAGAGCCTTTCAAGCGTTGCCATGTCCCTTGAGATTATTTCGGAACCAGTGGAGGTTCCACGGGATCCGGAATCCGCAGAATTGTTCTGCATCTGGGAGTTGCGTATCAGGTTGTCGAAGAATATACGCTGCTCCTCCGGAGTGCCGTTCGCAAACATGGTTCCCGCCAGAACGGCCAGAACCATCAGGACCAAAATTAGCTTTTTCATAACTGAAATATACATCTTTTTCCTAAGAACGTCTTTCTATAAATATTACGACACACAAAAAACACAAACACATGCTGTTTGTGCTATGATTTCTGACATGCAGATGTATGTTGATTTCCCAAGCTGGATATCGCCTTTTGTCGTGCCGTTTCTTTCGGTCAGATGGTATGCCGTCATGTACATCGTGGCATTCTCCATCGCTTATGCTCTCTTCCGATATGAATGCAGACACGGAGAGCTCAACAGTATGTCGTCAGACGACAGCATCTCTCTTTTCTGCTATGCCATCGGATTCCTGATTTTGGGGGCAAGGGTCTTCTCCACGCTGTTCTATGAAGGCTCGTGGTATTACTGGACCCATCCGTGGATGATCTTCTGGCCGTTCAGGAACGGTCGCTTCATCGGTCTTCCCGGAATGAGCTATCACGGCGGTGTGATTGGTGCCGTCATAGGAGTTCTGCTGTTCTGCAGACGCTATGGCTACAGGTTCTTCGACATAGCCGACCACCTTGTTCTTGGAATCCCTTTGGGGTACACGTTCGGAAGGCTGGGCAACTTCATCAACGGAGAACTCTGGGGAAGGGTCACCACAAGCCGCCTTGGAATGGTGTTCCCCGATGCTCCGCAGTTCTCCACAAGTCTTTCCTGGGTCCGCGAAGTGGCAGAAAAGGTCGGGATGGACTACAGGAACATGGCGATGCTCAACCTGCCCCGACATCCGTCCCAGCTGTACGAAGCCCTTTTCGAAGGAGTTCTCCTGTGGGCCTTCCTGTGGTTCGTTATCTGGCCCTATGCAAAAAAGATCTCATCAAAGAAGGGTCCGGGAACCCTCACAGGTTTCTACTTCATAGGATACGGAACCGTCAGGTTCTTCATCGAATACCTCCGCGAGCCTGACAGCCAGCTGGGCTTCATCATCGCCC
This sequence comes from uncultured Spirochaetales bacterium, assembly GCA_902796335.1. Taxonomy (GTDB): domain Bacteria; phylum Spirochaetota; class Spirochaetia; order Sphaerochaetales; family Sphaerochaetaceae; genus UBA9732. Next base: position 21,508 of record CADBOI010000027.1, on the reverse strand, counting down.
TAGGAAAGGAGACAGAGCCCACGGCACTGTTCAAATCGTTCTTCAACATCTCACTGGGTCAGATTCTGTGTCTGATCATGATCATTGCAGGAATCGGCATGATAATCTACGCAGGAAAAACCGAGCCCGTGACATACAGGAAAAAGACAAAGGGGAAAACCAATGCAAATAGACGAAAGAGTTGAAGCGCTCAGAAACGAGCTGAAAAAGGAAGGTCTTGCTGCCTGGATCATCAACGGCACGGATCCTCACCAGAGTGAATACGTCAGCCCCCGCTGGCAGTCCAGACGATGGATCAGCGGTTTCACAGGCAGTGCCGGAACCGTAATCATAACAATGGACAAGGCTCTGATCTGGGTTGACTCCAGATACTTCGTCCAGTGTGCGGCCCAGATCAAAGGAACCCGGTTCGAGATGAGAAAATCCAACGGACCTGAGGCAAGCTCTCCGGTTGATTTCCTTGAGAAAGCCTTCGCTGACGGAGGTAAGATAGGCATATCCGCAGAGACCCTGATGATAAGCGAGCTGGAGGACTACAGGAAAAAGGGCCTGGACATCCGGGCGATGGACGACCTTCTCGACCGTATCTGGACAGACCGGCCGGCGATGACAGATTATCCTGTGGAAAAGATGGACGATGACCTGTGTGGCAAGACAGCTCTTCAGAAAATCAATGAAATACGCAATTTGGGACATCAGAACGGAGAAGACTACCATCTGGTCTCCAGCCTTGACGACATTGCCTGGATTCTAAATCTCAGAGGACAGGACATCGAGGACACTCCCGTTTTCCTGGCGCATCTTCTGATCGGACCCGAGGATGTGAAGCTCTTCACTCCGGCTTCCCGCTTTGTCGACGTGAAGCCTGACTGTTACAGCGTCCTTCCCTACGATTCGGTTGCGGATGAACTGTCAAAGCTCAGAGACATCACAATCAGGCTGAATCCGGACAGGATCAACATGAAGCTGAAGAACGCTCTGGACAGGGCGCACAACATCAGGATCTCAAAGGGCAGAGAGTATTCCACAACCCTCAAGGCCGTCAAGAACGAGGCGGAGCTGGAAGGAATGAGGATTGCCCACATCCTTGACGGTGTGGCTCTTGTTAACTTCCTTGCAGCAGTGAAGAGCGGACGCTATGCCTTCTCCGAAGTCTCCATCGCCGAGGCTCTTTCCGATGAACGCGAACTTGAAGAGGATTATCTCGGACCGTCGTTCAACACAATAGCCGGATTCGGACCCCATGGAGCCATTGTCCACTACAGCGCGACTGAAGAGACCGACATCCCTGTTTCAGGAAACGGACTTCTTGTCCTGGATTCAGGTGGACAGTATTCCTGCGGAACAACGGATGTGACACGTACCCTTCTGTTCGGCAAGGCCACCAGAGAGCAGAAAGAGGATTACACTCTGGTTCTCAAAGGTCATCTGGCACTTTCTTCCCAGGTTTTCCCAAAAGGAACATCAGGCCACCAGCTTGATGCCCTGGCACACCAGTTCCTCTGGCAGAGAGGAATGGACTATTTCCACGGAACAGGTCACGGCGTTGGGTTCAGGCTCTCCGTGCACGAGGGTCCGCAGCGCATCTCTGCAAAGCAGGAAAAGGGTGAGCCCGTTGTGCTTGAACCGGGAATGGTCCTCAGCGACGAGCCGGGAATCTACAAGGAAGGAAAGCACGGAATCCGCATAGAGAACCTTGTGGCCGTCACGGATGCCTGTGAAACGGAGTTCGGAAAGTTCTACACCTTCGAAGTCCTCACCTGCTGTCCCTATGAACGCGACCTCATTGTGAAGAGCATGCTGACAAAGGACGAGCGCAGGATGGTTGACGAATACCACCAGTGGGTCAGGGAAATGCTCATAGACATGGTAAACGACGAGGCTAAGGAATACCTGATCGAGGCGACAAAGCCTCTCTGAGGTCATGATTCCAAAGATCAGTATCTCTTTCTCTTGCTGATGACCCTGACCTGCTTGTAAAGGCCTTCGCCCTCGCTCTTGGTCTCGATTCCGGTCACATCGTTGAGTGCGGTGTGGACAAGCCTTCTCTCGTACGGATTCATCGGCTCGAGGAGTCTGGATCTGCCGGTCTTGCGGACCTGCATGGCGGTTCTGTAAGCGGTCTTGATGATCTGTTCCTCGTGTCTGACCCTGTAGCCCTCGGAATCGACTATGATCTTGCGCTCGGTGTCGATCTTGCCGGCATAGACGTTGGCCAGGACCTGGATCGCATCAAGGTTCTTGCCTTTTCTTCCGATGATGATGTTTGAGGCTTCGCTTGTGATCTCAAGGTTGACCTTCTTTCCCTTTCTTGAGGAAACGGTTGTCTTGGACTCGTATCCCATGTGCTCGACCATCTGGTCGATGAAAGCACAGACCTTCTCCTCCAGCTCCTCGTTGGGCTCAAGGTCCTCTTCGTCCTCGTCCGAATCGGAATCGTCCGCATAATCGGAGTCGGAGACGGCCTCATCCTCAGGGATGAACGGTCTGGCGTTCTTTTCCTCGTCCGGTTCGGAATCGATGTGGACACGGATTTTCACGTTGGCCTTCTTGAAAAGACCTCTCTTTCCGTTGTCCAGAATCTCGACATCAAAGTCCTCTCTTTCAATATGAAGAGCCTCTATTGCCTGGTTGATGGCATCCTGTTCTGTTTTTCCTTCAAAATCTCTAGTCATATATTTCCTCTGATTACTTTTTCTTCTTGCCCTTGGCCTGTTCCTTTGCGGCTCTGGCCTTCTCTTCCTCGATTCTCTTCAGCTTTTCCTGATACTTTCTGACAGCCTCGGGAACCTTCTCTTCGGTAGCCTTCGGTTTGTCCAGACTGTTCGGATTGGTCTTGAGCTTAGCGTTGGTGTAGACCTGCTGCAGCATGGCCAGTGCGTTCTGCACAGACCAGTACAGGAGAAGTCCGGAAGGTGCGTTGTACAGGATGAAGAAGAAGATGATCGGCATTCCGTATGTCATGAACTTCATCATTCCGCCGTTCTGTGCTCCGGAAGACTGGGTCTGGGTGATCTTCATCGAGAAGATCATGCTGATCGTGTAGAGGATCGGAAGCAGATGGATCTCGTTTCCGAGGAACGGGAGGTTGAATCCGAGCACGGCGATTGTCTCGGGAACGGAAAGATCAGGAATCCATCCCGGGATGAACATTGCACCACGCAGCTCGAAGTGCTTGTTCAGAAGGCCGTACATGGCAATCAGGATCGGGAACTGGAGAAGCATGGGGAGACATCCGCCGAGCGGACTTACTCCGGCTTCCTTGTACAGTGCCGCCGTCTCCTGGTTGAGCTTCTGCGGGTTGTCCTTGTACTTTTCCTGGAGCTCCTTCATCCTCGGCTGGAGTGCGCTCATCTTTGCCGTTGAGGAGGCGCTCTTCTTTGAAAGCGGCCAGAGCAGGAGCTTGATGATGATGGTCAGTAGGATGATTCCGATTCCGTAGTTCGGGATGACCTTGTAAAGCATTGTAAGTGCCCACTTGAGGATGTTCTCAAGCCATCCGAACATAGAACCGCTTTCCATTGCGGCATCAAGGTTGGTGTTGCTGAGCTTCCATGCATTGTCCATTCCGCTGTAGTAGGAACCGAGGTACTTCTTCAGCTGCGGTCCTGCATAGAAATAGATTGTGTCGCTTGTGCTCGATGCCGTCGACGGTCTTGAGACATACAGGCTGTCGGTCTGGGCGACATCAAGCGTGGAGCCTCTGACTGTCGAGTACTTGTACGGGATGGTGTTGTCTGCAGCCATTGCAACCACCATGAAGTACTTGCCTGTCACATTGATCCATTTGAGCTGGGAAGTTGTGTGGAACTCTCCGTTGGTCAGCCTTACTGTGGACTTCTTGAGCTTGCCCTTGCTGTTGTAGGCATCGATGTAGGATCTTCTGTAGTCGTAGGCGTTGTTCTTCATCTGCGTGAAGGCCGGACCTATCTGCGGCTCGTAGGCGATTGTGTATGCATAATCTCCGGAAAGGCCTGAGAAGTTTGAATCTCCCACAATGTCGACGGTAACGGCAAACAGATACTCGCCGTCCTTGAACTCGAAGGTCTTTATGACGGTGAACTTCTCTCCGTTTGCACCGGTGTAGTCATTGCTGAAGATGACCTTCTCTCCACTAACCGTGTAGGAGAAGACATCGAGTATCGGAGATGACAGATCGTCACCCCAGTACATCAGGAATGCGTTGTGGTCGTTCTCTCCTTTGAAGATGAGCTCTACATGGTCTCCGTCGGCGTCGGCATGCTCCTTCATCATCATTGAAGAGATGCTTGCTCCCACCGGATCGAATGTGATTTCGTACAGGTCTGTCTCTACCCGGAACTTCTCCGTTGATTTCGGAGCGGAACTTGCAGCTATTGCTTTCCTTTCCTGGACAGAGGCGACTGTGTTTGTGTCGGCAACCGGTGCGCTCTGGGCTGTTGTCTGTTCGGTTTTCTCAGCTGTTGCTGTCGAAGCGTTGTTATTTGAGAACAGAGTCCCCTGCAGCACCATGCTGACAGTAAGAACTATTGTTATAAGAACAATGGCCAGAATGGTTTTCTTTTCCATTTTCACTCCTTGGTTTTCTGATAACAGAAGAAAGACGTCGGATACGAAGAATCAGCCCACGAGTGAGCCACTTTTCCTGAAAAGGTCGAGAATTAGTGTCTTCTTGTCTTCGAACGTCATTGACATGTCGTTTGTGCGGTACACAATGACAGCGAAATCCAGCCCACTCTGAAACTTATCCTGATTAGTCCTCCAGATCTCCTTGATCTGGCGGCGGATGCGGTTTCTCTGGACTGAATTCCCATAGTGTCTTACAGGTATGACTATGAGTCTGCTGTACGGAAGATCGTTCTTCGCTACAGACAACTTAAAGCAGGAAAGAGATTGCCTTTTTCCTGCTTTCATCACATTGTCAATATCTGTTTTCTTTCTGATTATCTGGTTCTTAGTAAGGCTTCTTCTCATCAGAGACTGTGAGACTGTGTCTGCCCTTAGCTCTTCTTCTTGCCAAAACAAGACGGCCGCCCTTTGTTGCCATGCGGGCTCTGAATCCAAACTTTCTGTTTCTCTTGACTTTACTTGGCTGGTATGTTCTCTTGCCTTTGTAACTCATGGTTTATTCTCCATTTGATCGCTTAAAGCGGGATTTTCATTTTTATCAGGTCAGACCTGAGCAATTGAGTATAGATTTAATACATATGTTCGTCAAGTGGTGCGCCTGGTTCTGGTGCGTGTAACTATTTTCTTCAAATCAACTTCAGGGTAGACTCCCTTGATTCTCTTGATGATTTCGGAGCTGTTCATCCTGATATAGGAGGTTCTGGAAGGATGGTCGCATATGATGTAGAGCACTCCGTCACTATACTTTTCACATACGCTGTGTTCTGCTATTGCACTTCCGGCGAAATCCTTCCATCTGACGATTATCTGTGTGACCGGATTCTTAAGGTCAATGTCGAAACGTTCAAGAACCTGGTCCAGAAACACGCTTCCGGAAACAGGATCCTCTGACGCCAGAGCCTTGTAGTTGTCTATCTTTTTATATTTTCTGTCAGCCATCTGTGAATGAACCCTCACTTACTGTATACATCAAGGTCTGGGATTCTTCCATATCAAACATTGATCCGAAGTATTTCTCTTCCGGAAGGAATGTAAAGAAGGCTTGATTATAATGTCCCAAATATGACAGATATCTTGCTCTTTTTTGTGAATCAAGTTCAAGTAGGACATCATCTATAAGGAATATAGGATTCTGTCCAGTCTTTTGTCTATAGAATGAAGCCTGAGCTGACCTGAAAACAAGAGATGCAAGCCTCATCTGTCCGGTGGAGGCCGACGATGTGAAAAGCCCGTTTCTGTCGTTGATCAGGAACCTGTCCCTGTGAGGTCCGCTTGTGGTCGTATTCATCTTCAGATCCACATCCCTCTGGCTCTCAAGCTTCTCAAGAACTCCATCGATTCCAAGGTCCTCGTTCCAGGAAGGTCTGTAGGATATCTCTATTCCTCTGTCCTCAAGTGAAACGGCGTTGTAGATGTCAGGGAATATGGCACTGAAGGAATCTGCCACGGCACGTCTGGACTTCATTATCTGCAGTCCATAGGAAGCGAGTTTCTGGTCGTATATGTCAAGAAGCTCGGTTCTCTGGTCCTTGATAGCGACATTCCTCTGTTTTAGTATGAGCTTGTATCTTCTGAGGTCGTCGAAAAAGACCGGATCATACATTGTCATGGTCTGATCGAAAAATCTTCTTCTGTTTTCAGGTTCACCTCTGACGAATTCGATATCGTCGTGTGAGAAAACGATGCATGGAAGACAGTATATCAGTTCCTTTCTGTCCTTGATGTCCTTTCCATCGAGTCTTATATGTTTTTTACCATCAGAGAAGATGACTTCAGCTTTTCTTTCCAGACCCTGGGAATCCTCGAATACTGAACAAAGATAAAAAGATTCCCTGCCGTGGGTGACAAGTTCCTTTATGTTCTGAGTCCTGAATGATGTACCGTAACAGAGCATATAGACAGCTTCAAGAACATTCGTCTTTCCCTGTCCGTTCTCTCCGGTGAGAATTATCTGTTTTGCTGAGGTATCTATCTGTCTGTCCCTGATGTTTCTGAAACCGTCAAGGACAATCTTCTTTACTAGCATTATTTCAGTTCAGGTTCATCGGCATTATCACATGCAGGTAATCGCGCTCGGGTTCGGACTTCAGTGTGAAAGGTCTGCCTGGCTCGCTGAACTCGATTCTGGCCTCTTCACCGTCCATCACCTTCAGCGGACTGAGAAGATATGTATAGTTCATAGCGCATCTCTGAGGCTCTCCCTCGTATCTGCACTCTATCTCCTCACGTCCTGCACCGATGTCGCTCTCATCACAGTAAACAGTCATCTTGTTCTCGTTGAACTCGAGAATAATCTTCTTGAACTTGTTCTCAACAAGAAGTGAGACTCTCTTGAGTGCATCGCTGAATGTATTGATGTTTACAATACAGACCTTGGACTGGTTCTCCGGAATGACACGTCTGTAAGCCGGGAAATCGTTCTTTATAAGAGAAGATGAAATTGTGCAGCTTCCGAATCTGAGTGAGATTGAATTGTTTCCTACATTGATCTCAAAATCACCCTCTCCCACTGAAAGCTTCTTGATAAGATTGAGAAATCTGCTTGGAATGGTTGCTTTCGGGAAATCTGGAATTTCTGTACCTATCTGTCTGTTGATGTAGGAAAGCCTTCTTCCGTCTGTTCCTACCATGATAAGTCCGGTTCCGTCCTTTTCAAGAAGAGCACCATTCATTGCATATTTGGACTCATCATCGCTTACTGCGAAGATGACCTGTCCAATCATGTCTGTGAAGTCCTTCTGGGAAATCCTGAAGTATCCTGACTCGTCTCCGAAAACAAGACTCGGGAACGCCGAAGCCTCGATGGTCCTGAGTTTGAATTCAATTGAGGTTCCCTCCGGACTGATCTTTATCTTGTCCTCTGAATCCTCGAATACGATGTTCGAATCAGGAAGATTCTTGATTATGTTCAGGAACTTGTCGCAAACAACTGTTGTACTTCCGTCCTCCAATCCGTCGACTGTCAATTCTGAAACATAGCTCATCTTCTGGTCTGTTGCCTTCAGAGTAAGATTGTTTCCTTCAAGTATCAGACATACGTTGGCATATACGGCCAATGTGTTTCTCTGTGATGTGAAATCCAGGGCGTTAGACAGCTCCTTGAGGATGTTGTTCTTGTTGCAAACGAATTTCATTTTCTCAGCTCCTGTTGGGTGATTATATTTAATGTAAAATAAATATCCTAATCATAATAATAGTACCATAAAAAATGTCCATAAACCAGCAATTCTTTGTATATATAGACGATATTTGTACAAACTTTTAACAACATGTTGTCAGTAAGATGTGCATAGATTTCATTGATTTTCAGGTACTCACAGCTATCAACAGTAAAGACATTGAAAAAGACATTGAATGCACAGGTTATGAACAGGATTTATTTGCGTGATTCCAGCTTTATCTGGGTCTCGAGCTTTTCGATGAGGTTGTTTATTTCCTTTTCGCTTGACTTCAGTCTAGCCTCTACTTTCTGTACATTGTACATGACGGTTGTGTGGTTCTTTCCTCCGAACTCATAACCAATCTCTGTAGTCGAGAAATCAGTCATCTTTCTGCAGAGATACATTGCAATCTGTCTGGGAAGAACAACCGACTGGTTCTTGTTCTTTCCCTTGATATCGGCAATGGAGACATTGAAATAGTTGGCCACGACCTTTATCACAAGATCTATGGATATTCCGCTTGTGTCGTTGTTGGAGCTGATGATGTGTCTCAGCTGTTCCTTTGCCGTCTCAAGTGAGATGTCCTTGTGAAGCAGCTCGCTGTAGGCGATCAGCTTTGTAAGGCAGGATTCCAGAGCTCTGACGTTGCTTGAGATGTTTGAAGCCACATATTCGATGACCTCGTCACTGAACTCTACTTTCTTCTCCTCGCATTTCTTTCTGAGGATGGCAACCCTGGTTTCATAGTTTGGAGGCAGAAGGTCTATGTTCAGACCTCTTTCGAACCTGCTTCTCAGTCTGTCCGAGATGTCCTTGAGTTCCTCGACCGGGCGGTCGCACGTGAACACTATCTGACGGCCAGTATCGTAAAGATCGTTGAAGGTGTTGAACAGCTCGTTCTGGATACCCTCCTTCTTCTGAAGGAAGTGGATATCGTCTATGAGAAGGACTGATACTTTTCTGTACTTGTTCTTGAACTGCTGCGGGTTCTTGTCGTTGAGTGACTGAATGTATTCGTTGGTGAAGTTCTCGGCGGTGACATAGACCACCTTGAGCTTCGTGTTCTTTCTTATGTAATTCCCAATGCTCTGGATCAGATGGGTCTTTCCAAGACCTACGCCTCCGTACAGAAGACAAGGGTTGTAGGCAGAGCCGGGATTTTTGGCAATTGCCATGCAGGCGCTGTATGCAAAGCTGCTGTTGTCACCTGGAATGAAGGATTCGAAGGTGTATGCCGGATTGAACATCATGTCATCCGCAACCGCCTTCTGAGCCTTTTGCTGCTTCTGTTCCTGAGTGGAATTTGATGGCTCAGTTTTAGGCTTTTCCTCAGTTTTCTTTATATTCTGCTGATTCTGGGCATTCTTTTTTATCTCAAATGAGAGCTTGTAGTTTTCACAGGAAAGCTCGTTGAGCATGCTCTGGATAGTGCCTTTGTATGAGGTTTCAAACCTGTCGCGGACGAATGCGGACGGCACGTAAAGAGTGATTACTCCGTCCTCTTCCTTTCCGAAAACAAGGCGGCCGAACCATGAGGAGAACTCGCTTTCGGGCATGGTTTCCTTAAGTCTGTCCAGAGTATCTTCCCAAAGTCCTTCTTTCATTTTCCACCTCTTATCCAGTGAGCCAGTGGGTCAATTCTATAACTGAAAAGCGCTGTTTTCAAGTGCGAAGGTAATTTGTAAGGACTGCTGAAAAAATAGTAAACGTTTTCCCAATTGTGTTGCCTAATATATTAAAATTATATAATATATTTCATGTCTTACTATATATAAGTAGAAGGAAGATATATGAGAGAAGAAGTGATGAACGAAGAGGAGATTAACAGCCTCGCCCACACCTCTGCCGAATACACCGGAGAGAACATACAGGTTCTCAAGGGTCTTGAGGCAGTCCGTGTAAGGCCGGGCATGTACATCGGATCCACCGGACCGGACGGACTGCACCATCTGGTCTATGAGGTTGTGGACAACTCAATCGACGAGGCCGTCGCAGGTTACTGTGACACGATCCGTGTGACCATAGAAGAAGGAAACTATGTCACCGTCGAGGACAACGGAAGAGGAATTCCCGTGGACATCCATCCTACGGAAGGAATCAGCACCCTTGAGGTAGCCCTCTGCCACCTCCATGCCGGAGGTAAGTTCAACGGCGGAGCCTATAAGGTTTCCGGAGGTCTCCACGGAGTCGGTGTCAGCGTTGTGAACGCACTGTCAGACCACCTGATCGCCATGGTTCACAGGGCCCCCGACCTCTATATGCAGGAATACCACTATGGCCAGCCGGTCGAGGCGGTCAAGAGAATCGGAAGCACGGACAGGAGAGGAACAACCATCAAGTTCCATCCGGACACAACAATCATGGAGACGGACAACTTCAATTTCGGAGTCCTGTGCGAGCGCTTCAGAGAGCTTGCCTTCCTCAACAAGGGTGTGACCATTACGGCAATCGACCTCAGGGCCGAGGATCCGGAGGAGAAGGTCTTCCACTTCGAAGGCGGAATCAAGGACTTCGTCTCATACGTCAACGAGAACAAGAAGGTCATCCCCGAAGGAACTGAACCCATCTATTACTGTGGAGAGAGGTCCAACGACAACGGAGCCGCCATTGTCGAGTTCGCCCTGCAGTACAACGACAGGTTCGACGAGAACATCCATTCCTTTGCAAATAACATCAACACTCGTGAAGGCGGAAAGCATCTCATCGGTTTCACAAGCGGTCTTGTGGCTGTATTCAAGAACCAGCTTCAGAATCATCTGAAGGAAATGGTTGGAAAGAACAAGAACGCCGAGGCCTTCTTCGAGTCGGATGACTTCAAGGAAGGATTCAACTCGGATGTCCGCGAGGGTCTGAGCGCCGTTGTTTCGGTCAAGATCACAAACCCGCAGTTCGAAGGCCAGACCAAGATGAAGCTCGGAAACTCCTACGTCCAGGGCATCGTGTACAGCTTCGTGTATCAGAAGCTCAACGACTACTTCGACGAGCATCCCGACCAGATCCTGGTGCTGCTCGAGAAGACGGTCGCCTCCTCCAAGGCCAGAATCGCAGCCAAGAAGGCACGCGAGAACGCCCGTAAGAAGACTTCCGTCAGTCTGCCGGGTAAACTTGCCCCCTGCTCTGAAAAAGACCCAGCACAGTGCGAAATTTTCATTGTCGAGGGAGATTCTGCAGGTGGCAGCGCCAAACAGGGACGCGACAGAAGGATCCAGGCCATTCTCCCGCTGTGGGGAAAGATGCTCAACGTCGAGAAGACCAGAGAGGACAAGGTCGAGGGAAACGACAAGCTCCAGCCGGTCATCGATTCAATCGGTGCGGGTCTGGGAGCCAGCTTCGACGTCACCAGGGCCAGATACCACAAGGTTATCATCATGGCCGATGCCGATGTCGACGGCTCGCATATAAGAACCCTCCTCCTCACGTTCTTCTTCAGATACATGAGACCGCTGATCGATGCAGGCTATGTCTATTTCGCCATGCCGCCGCTTTACAAGATCACGATCAAGGGAAAGGACTACTACGCGTTCAACGACGAGGACAAGGCAAAGATCCTTGCCGACCACAACGAGGACGAATCCGATTCCAAGAACGTGAAGATCCAGCGCTACAAAGGTCTTGGAGAAATGAACCCGGAGCAGCTTTGGGAAACAACCATGAACCCGGAGACAAGGTTCATCGGAAAGGTGAATCTCTCCGATGCAGTCGATGCCGACCATGTGTTCTCGATGCTGATGGGAGAAGAGGTAGAGCCCAGAAGGCTCTTCATCGAAGAGAACGCGACTTACGCGCAGATTGACGCCTGACGGGAGGTAGAACATGGAAGAAAACAGCAGAGTTCTTATATCCGACCTCTCTGAGGAGATGAAGAAAAGCTATCTGGATTACGCGATGTCGGTCATTGTAAGCCGTGCATTGCCTGATGTGCGCGACGGCCTCAAGCCCGTTCACAGAAGAATCCTCTATGATATGTATGATCTGGGCATCAAAGCCTCGGGATCGTTCAAGAAGTGTGCCAGAACCGTCGGAGACGTTCTTGGTAAGTTCCATCCGCACGGAGACGCCTCGGTCTACGATGCACTTGTCAGACTGGCCCAGGACTTCTCGCTGCGCTATCCGGTCATCAAGCCTCAGGGAAACTTCGGTTCCATCGACGGCGACCCACCGGCAGCCTACAGATATACAGAGGCCAAGATGGCCCGCATGGGCGAGCTGATGCTCCAGGACATCGACAAGGATACGGTCAACTTCGTTCCCAACTTCGATGAGTCCATGAAGGAGCCAGAGGTCCTTCCCGCAGCCTTCCCGTTCCTCCTAGCCAACGGAACAAGCGGAATCGCCGTCGGAATGGCCACCAACATGGCCCCGCACAACCTTCGCGAGATCACCGACGCCCTCTGTGCCCTGATCGAGAATCCTGACATCACCATTCTCGAGCTGATGAACTACATCAAGGGCCCGGACTTCCCCACCTACGGCAAGATCTGCGGAACAAGGGGAATCAGGGACGCCTTCGAGACCGGCCGCGGAAAGATTGTCCTGCGTGGTGTCTACCACATGGAGGACCACAAGACACACGAGTCCATCGTGTTCACGGAGATCCCCTATCAGGTCAATAAAGCCGAGCTGGTAAAGAAGATAGATGAACTTCGTAAGGACGACATACTAAAGGATATCTCGGCAATCAGGGACGAATCCGGCCGAGATGGAATCAGAATCGTCATCGAGCTGAAGAAGGATGCGGTTCCGGAGATCGCCGTGAACCACCTGTTCCAGAACACAGCCCTCCAGACGAATTTCAACGTCAACAACCTGGCTCTTGTGGAAGGCCGTCCGAAATGCCTGAACCTCAAGCAGATGCTCTACTACTATCTTGAGCACCGCAAGGACGTGACCACGAGAAGAACCCGCTTTGACCTTGCGAAGGCTCTTGAGAGAGAGCACATCCTCATCGGTCTGAAGATCGGTCTTGAGAACATCGATGAAGTGATCGAGATCATCAAGAAGGCGGCCAACAACGAAGAGGCTTCTCTGAACCTCCAGGCTAGATTCGCACTGTCCGAGAAACAGGCCAATGCAATCATCCAGATGAGACTCGGAAGACTGAGCCACATGGAGACGCAGGAGATCATTGACGAACTGAACGAGCTGGAGATCAAGATCGCCTTCTACCGCGAGCTTCTCGAGGATGAGACAAAGATGCTCAAGGAAGTCGAGAAGGAGATCAGACAGGTCGGAGAGGACTACGGAGACGACAGAAGGACAGAGATCGACCTCAGAGAGGTTGACGGTCTTGTGGACAAGGACTTCATCAAGAAAGAGGATGTCGTTGTCGTCATCACGAACAAGGGTTTCGTGAAACGCGTTTCCGCCGATGACTACAAGTCACAGGGCCGCGGAGGAAAGGGCGTCAGAGGAGCATCCCTCAGGGACGAGGACTTTGTCGAGCACATGTTCTCAGCCTTCTCCCATGACCACATCATGTTCGTCACCAACTTCGGAAAGGCATACTGCTTCGAGGTCTGGGAACTGCCGGAAGGCCAGAAGGTCGGAAAGGGCGTCAACATCAAGGCAATCCTCCCGAAGATGGACGATGGCGAGAGCATTTCAGCGATAATCGACTTCAAAGACTTTGACGACAACAAGTATCTCCTTATGGCAACAAGATTTGGTGTTGTCAAACAGGTCAGGCTGAACGACTTTATAAATGCAAGGAAGAACGGAATCAAGGCAATTGTCCTCGACGAAGGCGATACTCTGGTCAAATGTCTGTTCGTGGAACCGGGCGATGATGCGATGATCATCTCCAAGAACGGAAAAGGCCTGAGGTTCTGCGTCGACAGCGTCAGGGTCATGGGAAGAGCCTCCCACGGTGTCCGCGGAATGAATCTTGCAGACAACGATGAGATCATCGGACTTGTAAGAGTTGAGGAAGGAAAGAACATCATCCTGGTCACAAACGACGGAAAGGGAAAGCAGGTTGACTTCGATTTCTTCAAGGCACATGGAAGAGGAACAATGGGTCAGTTGATCTACAAGCTCAAAGACGACATGTATCTTGTTTCAGCACTTGGAGTTAACGATGAGAACGACTTGGTCTGCATCACCAAGAAAGGCCAGACAATCAGGACTCATGTATCTGGAATCTCAAGTCAGGGAAGAGCAGCAAGCGGTGTGAACGTATTCAGAATGAAGACTGACGACGATTACATCGTTGCAATGACTGTAACGGATTACCAGGAGGATGAGATTGAAGAAGAGACCGCAACAGAAAGCGATACTGCCGAACTCGGAACAATCGAAAATGAGGCCGAAAACACAACTGTAGAGGAGACAGAAAAATAAGGGGAAAAGGGGTCGAAAAGCCCACATTATTCTGTTTCTATAAATAGTAACATAGGCCAAAAACCGCATTTCAGTTATCTGGAATGCGGTTTTTTGTTGTTCTGGGAAATTATCAAAAAAAAGACCCAGTACTTTCAAAAACCGAAAATGTTTCACGTGAAACGCTGCTATGTGTGTTATGTGTTATTGATGATAATGATGGATTGTGGTTGTTATGTGGATAGTTTGTTGGTCGTTGGACAAAAAAACCAGGCCGAAGCCTGGTTGAAATGTTTCACGTGAAACGTTAAGCATTCTGCATTGTAAGGTCGACAACCTCAAGGTTCTCGTCCACGTTGTAACGGAGCATGCGCTCTACGCCGTTCTTGAGGGTCATTTCGGCCATCATGCAGCCGGCACAGGCGCCTCTGAGCTTGACATATACCTTGTTGCCTTCCATTTTGACGAAATCAATGTCTCCACCATCATTCTGAAGTGATGGTCTTACGTTATCTATTGCTTCAATAACTTTCTTTTCAAGATCTTCCATGCTTAATGTCCTCCTGACACATCTAATCTACCAACTGTATATATCAAAGTCAAGAAATGGATGACTTTTGCAGAATTATGCTCTATATTATTGTTATGCAGGCAAAAAAAATAATCTTTTTGAATCAAAAGGGCGGTGTTGGTAAGACAACTACCGCTGTCAATGTTGGTTCGGCTCTTGCACGTGATGGATACAAAGTCCTACTTGTTGACCTGGATTCCCAGGGAAATCTTTCCAGTTCTGTCTCTGCTGACACTTCAAAACCTGGAATTTACGAGGTTTTGGCCGGTGAAGCTGATATTTCTGCCATTCAGACCACTCCTGTGAACAATCTATACTGCTTGAGCGGTGGTATCAACATGGCTGGTCTTGCAGTTGAGCTGGTTGATGAGGACAACAGGGAATTTTTCCTTAAGAATGCACTTGCTCCCCTTGAGGATTCCTTTGATTTCATCTTTGCAGACTGTCCGCCGGCACTTGATCTGGTAACCATGAATGCACTTTGTTGGGCAAATGGCGTTGTGATTCCGATGCAATGTGAGTATTTTGCAATGGAAGGCTTGAATTTGCTCCTTAGAACCATAAATTCGGTCAAAAAGAAGCTTAATCCTTCTTTGGAGATCCTTGGAATCGTATTTACCATGTATTCCAAGCGTGCAAATCTCAACAATGAGGTTGTGGAGGATATCAGCACTTATTTCACCGATCTTGTTTTTAAAACCATGATACCGAGAAATGTGCGTTTGAGTGAGGCTCCATCCCACGGATTGCCGATCAATGCCTATGATAACAGCTGTTCCGGTGCCAAGGCATATGCAGCGCTTGCAAAGGAGATTCTGAGTCGTGCCAATTAAAAAACATGGATTAGGAAGGGGAATCAACTCCCTTATAGACGAATATTCGACATATGAGGCAAGCAAACTCGAGGAATCCGGGTCAAAAGTCGTAGAAATTGATATTTCCAAGATAAAAACCAACCCGAATCAGCCTAGAAAGAACTTCGATCCTGACGCTTTGATGGAATTGAAGGATTCCATCCTTTCTCAGGGCATCATCCAGCCGCTTCTTGTTGAGGAAATTGCGAATGATGTTTATGTGATTGTTGCAGGAGAACGAAGGTTCAGAGCTGCAAAACTTGCAAATCTAAGAACAGTTCCCTGTATTGTCAGATCCTTCAGTGATCTCCAGAGAATGGAAGTATCCCTCATAGAGAACATCCAGAGAGAGAACCTGAACCCGGTAGAAGAGGCCAGAGCATTCTCGTATCTCCTTGTGCAGGCTGGAATTAAACAGGAAGAACTGGCTAAAAAGGTTGGCAAAAGCAGACCTGCGATCTCCAACAGCCTGAGGATTCTCAATCTTCCGGAGAACATGCTTGATGCTCTTGAGAAGGGATTCTTCACCTCAGGTCATGCCAGAGCTCTTCTGAGTGTAGAGAATCCTGCAGACCAGGAGATTCTGTTCAACACAATCATCGAGAAGGATCTTTCCGTCAGACAGGCCGAAGCACTTGCTTCGGATCTCAACAGTGGAAAGAGGGCAGTCAAACCTGTCGATGACACTCCCAAAAAGGAGGTTGTCTCTGCCAAGGCTCCTGAAATCCTCTATCTTGAGGAGAAGTTCCGCTCTGCAACCGGATGCCGCGTCGAAATCAAGGGAAAGTACAAGGGCGACAGGATCAAGAAGGGTAAGATTGTCATCACGTTTGAGAACACCTCAAGAGACAGCGATGAACTTGATAGGATCTACCAGCTGCTTTCCTCTGACGGTGGCCTCTATGATGATATGTAATTACTTATAACAAAAAGAGATAGGAGAAATTATGAGCTATAAAGACAAAGACGGCCTCTATGCCGTGATCGATACACAGAAGGGAGATATCGTCATCAGACTTGAATACAAGAAGGTCCCGATGACAGTTGCGAACTTTGTCGGACTTGTCGAAGGAGAACTCAATCTGGAGGATCCGGGTGAGAACTTCTACGAAGGTCTGAATTTCCACAGGGTCATAGACAATTTCATGATCCAGGGCGGTTGTCCCAAGGGTGACGGAACAGGCGGTCCCGGCTATTCCTTCCCGGATGAGTTCGATCCGAGCCTCAGACACGACGGTCCGGGCGTTCTGAGCATGGCAAATGCAGGCCCTGGTACAAACGGCAGCCAGTTCTTCATCACTCACGTGAAAACTCCGTGGCTGGATGACAAACACGCTGTCTTCGGACGTGTTGTGGAAGGTCAGGATGTTGTAAACAGCATCAGACAGGGCGACAAGATCAATACAATCACAATCGAGAGAATAGGCGAGGATGCCAAGAATTTCAAAGTAACCAAGCAGATTTTCTCGGATCTGGTCGAGAATGCCGCAAAAGTCGCCATGGAAAGACGCAGGGCAGAGATTGAGAAGATCGAGAACGAGATCTCGAACCGCTGGCCCAACACCGTTAAGACCCCCAGCGGCCTTCAGTATGTGGTTCTCAAGAAAGGCGATGGAAAGGGCTGCCCCAAGTACGGTCAGACCGTCACTGTCCATTACACAGGAACTCTTCTTGACGGCAGGATGTTCGATTCCTCCGTCCACAGAGGACAGCCTGCAAGTTTCCAGATCGGTCAGGTAATCGACGGTTGGAACGAAGCTCTTCAGACAATGAGCAAGGGAGAGAAGAGAACTCTCATCATCCCGCCTGAGCTGGGATACGGAGTGCACGGCTATCCGGGAATCATCCCGCCGAACTCCTATCTGATCTTCGATGTGGAGCTTCTGGACTTCTGATTCCACTTTGTAAGTCTTACATACAAACAAACCTGCGGCATTGCATGAAAACAGTGTTGCAGGTTTCTTTTTTCATGCTTATTCTGATTCTATCCGGTAGTTGGTAAGGAGTCCTGAAAATGAAAAGCACAACCCAGTTCCTTTGCTCTCAGTGTGGATATACAAGTTCAAAATGGCTTGGCAGATGTCCTGATTGCGGTTCCTGGAATTCCTTTACAGAAGAGAAGATAGAGGATAAGAAGTCAGTTAGTAAGGACTCCTCACAATATTCTTCCACAACTCTTTCCAACGTTCCCTATGAATCCGAGTTCCGATTTGAGAGCGGAATCTCCGAGCTGGACAGGGTTCTGGGCGGAGGAATAGTAAGGGCAAGTTCCATTCTTGTCGGCGGTGAGCCGGGAATCGGCAAGTCAACGTTGCTTCTGCAGGTTGTGGCCCTCTGTTCCTCAAGGCGCAAGGTTCTCTACGTATCCGGAGAGGAAAGCGCCAGCCAGGTCCGCCAGAGAGCCGAAAGACTTGGACTCCAGTTGGAAGGAATCAATATTTTCTGTGAAACGAAACTGGAGAGGATCATGTCCGTGATAAAGACGGAGAAACCCCAGGTTGCAGTGATAGACTCTCTGCAGACTCTGGCTACCGACGAGCTTTCTTCCGTCGCCGGATCCGTGACGCAGATCAGGAACTGCTGCATGGAGATCACGGGTCTCTGCAAGGCCATGGGGACTGCTGTTTTCTTCATCGGACACGTGACAAAAGAAGGAACCCTCGCAGGCCCGAAGATCATAGAGCACATGGTCGATACCGTTCTGTACTTCGAGCAGGCATCCATGGGCGTCAGACTCATCAGGGCTGCCAAGAACCGCTTCGGATCTGTTGATGAGATCGGAATCTTCACAATGACGAACACCGGCCTTGAGGGCGTCAAGGATCCTGCCAGTTTCTTCATCTCCGAACGCACGGGAACCACGCTTCCTCCGGGAATCGCCTATACCGCCATAACCGAGGGCACAAGAACGTTCCTGGTGGAACTGCAGGCTTTGATTGTGGATGCAAAATCGGGCTACAGCCGCGTTTATTCGGACAAGATAGATTCCTCCAGGGTTCTCAGAGTCTGCGCGATTCTGGAGCGCCATGCAGGCATCAGGCTTGCAGACAAGGACATCTACGTGAATGTCGCCGGAGGAATCCGCGTCAACGAGGTTTCCGTGGAGCTTTCTCTGGCCCTTGCCCTGTGGTCAGCCTACAGCGAGACCGAGCTTCCGGCAAAGATGGTGAGTTTCGGAGAACTCTCGCTTGCAGGAGAGGTCAGGCCTGTCAACTACGGTGATCGTCGCCTGAAGGCCGCATCCGAGATGGGCTTTGACAAGGCCATAGTTCCGTACTCGATGCACTTTGAAAAGAGCAGCTCTGTAGTTCTCAAGCGCTGTCAGAAAGTCCGCGACGCCTTTGCCCTGAAAGCCTAAAGGATTTTACTTTATATTTTGGAGCTGAAAATATAAAGTAATATTGTTATCTTTATATTTTTTCTTTATATTTTAAAGGTCAAAATATAAAGTAAATGGAGTATTCTAATGCACAAATTCGGTTACGGATTCCTGAAAGAAGGCTATATTCCGGCTTCAATCATTCAGTACTCAATGGATATCGGTTCGTTCAGCCAGGCCGAGAAAGAGCGGAGAAAAGATTTCCCAAAAGCCTTTGAGAAACTCAGGGAGAAGGCAATTGTGGAGTCTGTCAAAGCTTCAAACGAAATTGAACAGGTAGTAACCACCTATGAAAGAATCACCGAGATTGTGAAGGGAGCAAAACCAAAGACCCACGACGAAGAAGAGATAGCCGGATACTCCGAGGCTCTAAATGAAATACATGAGAACTACAGGACGATATCGTTCAACGAGGATACAATCAGGCATTTCCATGAGGTGCTGTATTCCAGAAGCTACAGACGGCTTGGAGGAATGTACAAATCGGAAGACAATCTAATTCTCCAATACGACAGCAAAGGAAATGCTTCTGTCAGGTTCAGACCTGTCCCGGCAGACCAATGTGAAACTTGCATGCAGCAGCTTGTCCTTGCCTATCTGGACGCAAGGCAGAATGGTATTCCTGACATTATTCTCATCCCCTGCGTGATTCTGGATTTTCTTTGCATCCATCCTTTCTCTGATGGAAACGGCCGCGTCTCAAGACTGCTGATGCTTCTTCTCTACTATCGTGCAGGTTTAGACATAGGGAAATACATCTCCATGGAGAACCAGATCATGGAAAGCCGGGATTATTACTATGAGGCCCTTCATGAAGCATCAGAAGGATGGGACAGAAATAAAAACAGCTACATACCATTCGTGAAATACTGCATGTATGTGCTTTCCTGCTGTTACAACAGGCTGAACAGTCAGTTCCTCACATTCAGTGGGAAAAAAGGCATCAAGGCAGACAGAATCGAATCCGTGATAATGAGTTCAATCGTTCCCATATCCAAGGAAGAAATCTGCAGACAGCTTCCTGACATAAGCACGGCAACTGTGCAAGGCACATTGAACCGGCTGATCAAAGCCGGAAGGATCGTGAAGGTAGGCACCTTCAGGAATGCGAGATACATCAGAAAATATGGACTGGAAAGTATAGAAACCAGCTCTTAAGGATTCTCAGATGAACTGAGCCATGTAGTGCGGGATGGTTATCCTTACGCCTTCTTTCCCCATATTTCCGTCTATGAGTTTGTAGGCTGTCTCCGGAGAGTAGTCCTCGATGAAAGAGTTGAGGGATATGGTTCTTCCTCTTCCGGCTTTTACTTCCACGGGGATGACCGAACCGTTTCTTTCAAATACAAATTCTATTTCCTGTTTGCCCTCGTCTTTCCGGAAGTAGTGAAGGGGAATCCGGTTTTTGTTCAGGACATCAAAGATCAGATTCTCAAAGATGCCACCCTTTGCCGGTCCGTCAAGAGTTCCCTTCAGCAATGCGGCCTGCGTCTCAAAGCCGAACATCGAGGTTGCAAGGCCGATGTCCGTCGCGTAGATCTTGAATTCTTCCGGAATCTCATAGGCTTTCAGAGGAAGAACGGGTCTGGAAACGTTGAAAACCTTCTTGATGAGGCCGGCATCGGCAAGCCAATCAAGTGCATTCCCGTATTTCCGGGCGCTACCTGTCTTCTCTACCGTCTTGTATTTGAACTTCGTATACTCGTTGGACAACTGCCGTGGAATCGACTTGTAGCAGGCAAGAATCTTGGGCTTCTCGGTATTCTTTGCATAGATTTGGATGTCATCCTCATATGCTTTGAGGATTTTCTGCTGAGTCTCGTAAACCGCCTGATAATTGGAGGTTTCCACCATTGTTTTGACGACTTCAGGCATGCCGCCGATAACCATGTATTCCCTGAACAGATGCTGGAATCTGTCATTGATTTCGTTGTCTATCCTACTGTGTGTCTCAAAGAGATTTCTCAGGTTATTCACCGCATTGTCATCAAACCCGTTTGCCCAGAGGAATTCCTCGAAGTCAAGGGAGGTCATTTCGATTTCCCTTTCATAACCTACGGGTACGGATATCTGTTCTTCCGGTTCATCTTCTCCCTCGTTGTAATGGATACCCAGCAATGATCCTGAGGCAATGAAGTCGTACCTGTTGTCCAGCGCAAGAAACTTCAGTGCCGTGCGGGCCTTTTTGCAACGCTGTATCTCATCAAGGAAAACCAATGTGCTGTTGTCTTCCGGAGAGAATCCGGGGACATACAGAGACATTCTCTTGTATATCTCGGTAGGTTCCAGAGAACCTTCGAATATGTTCTTGAGGCTTGGGTTCTTGATGAAATTAAGATAGTAGTATCTGTTGTACTGATCCTGTCCGAACTTCTCTATGATGAAAGTCTTGCCTACCTGACGGGCTCCGTTCACAAGCAGACATTCGTTTTTCTTTGTCTTTTTCCAGTCCAAAAGCACATCATAAAACTTGCGTTTGAGCATTTCTTCTCCTTGCAAGGAATTGTCTCACGATTCTCAGAAAAATGCAACGTTTGGAAGTATTATTCCAGCAAAAAATGCAACTTTTAGAAGTATTGGTAAGGAGAAAATTGCAACTTTTTAGAAGTTCGGGGGG
>CADBOI010000026.1 GCA_902796335.1 uncultured Spirochaetales bacterium | reverse complement strand
AGAGAGTGTGGCGACTTCTGTGGCAGGATGTTTTTCAAGGAAGGAGCCGAAATTGTCCAGCTCGAACTCCTCGCTTTCGTCTATCTTTCTGATGAGGGCGGCAAGACCCATGTCTCCGAACGGTTCATGGTGGCCGTAGATCTCACCGTCTGTTGCCCAAGAGATAAGATCCGGATCCTCCATCTTGGTCTTCAGGTCCTTGAGGCTCTTGAACATCGCATCTGCATCCCTGAGCATGTGGCCGAAACTGACTCCGCTGGAGAACTCGGGATTGTAGAAGAATGCGCTGATCTCTCCGCCCTTCTTTCCCTTGAGAATGAAGGGTCTGTCACAGGGCATGGATCCGTTTTGCGTGGGGATTCCGTCGATTTTGTTCGCCTGCCACGGTGCCAGAACCACAAATTTTATTCCGTATTCGGAAAGGATGTCCACAACTTCATCATTAATCGCACATTCTGCCAGCCAGAAGCCTTCCGGATCGTGTCCGAAGCGCTTTTTGAAAGACTCTATGGCCCAAACCGTCTGGATCCTCTTTGTATGCTCGCTGTCCAGCGGCATGATGGTGTGGTTGAATGCCTGCGCCATGAACGAGGAATGTCCGTATCTCTTCATGCTCTCGGCATCGGCGCGTCTGAGCATTTTGAGGAAGATGGGATGGGCCTCGTCAGCCCAGTCGAGCAGGGTCTGTCCGAAGTTCACCGAGATGCGGGCATAGTTGTTGTAGATGTGGTCTACTCTGCCGTCCGGACTGAGGTATCTGGAGGCACTGTTCGGTTTGTAGCAGGTTGCGAAGATGGCCTCGTTCCAGTTGTCATAAGGTTTTGCGCTTTCCTGGATAGGGACAACACCTGTATATGGATCCTCGCGTGGAGGCTGATAGAAATGACCGTGTATGATGATGGATGTTTTTTTCACGCACTCCATTTTAACAAATTGTGACGATTATACAACATCTAATCGACTCTTTGGCCTGCAGTCTGCGGACTGTCTTCAAATGTATAGAAGATTGACCAAAAATGGCCGATTCTCTAAGATATAGAGTATTAGGACACAAGAGAACATAAGGGGATGACATGGTTCTGATAAACATTGGAAGTCTTTCTGAAAACGAGCTTCGGAACATTGCCAGCCAGGAGGATCTGGAGGATTGGGAGACCCTCAGCAGAGATGAGCTCATCGATGCACTAGAGGATCTGTATGATGAGGATGAAAACAGCCTGAACGAAGAGCATTCGGGAAGTTCCAGAAAGAAGTTCGTCAACACTCTCACCGATGTGCAGTCGGCCAACGATCTTTCCCTTCCGGGTACCGAGCCTCTTCCCGAGAGCTACAACGAGACATCGATCCACATGATTCTCAAGGACATGAACTGGGCCTATGTTTTCTGGAGCCTCTCATCTCAGCTAGAGACCGAGTTCGAGGACGGCGGAGCCGAACTGGTTCTGAGAAACGTCAGATTCGACGTCGACTGCAACGAGGTCGCGTCCTACGACATCGAGATATCTCCTTCGGATGACAACTGGACAGTCGAGCTTCCCCATCTTGGTTATTCCTATCAGGTCTGCCTTGTTCTCCGCAAGGAAGGAGAGGAGAAGGTCCTCTGCAAGAGCTCACCTGTCTCCACGACCGAAAGCTGGCTTTCTACACATCCTGAGAAGCTCAGGGACAACGTGACATTCAAGAAGATGTTCTCTTCTCTTGTCCTGAAGGGCGGAACTGTTCTTGAGAACAACCAGGTCCGTGAACTTATTGCCAAAATAACAGATGACGGTGCAGATGCGGAGGTGGCCAGATGAAAACCAGCAAACTGAACTTTATCTTCAATGCTCATCTTCCGTTCGTAAGACATCCCGAATACGAGAAGTTCCTTGAGGAAGACTGGCTTTACGAAGCCATGAACGAGTCCTACATCCCGCTTCTGAGGATGATGTATCGCCTCAGGGACGATTCCGTCCCATTCAGGCTGACGTTCTCCCTCAGCCCGACTTTGTGTGCAATGCTTTCGGACGAGCTTCTGAACGAAAGGTTCGTGGCCTACATCGACCAGCACATCGAGCTCGGAGACAAGGAGATCGAGCGCCTCAAGGACAATCCCGAGAAGAGGGTGCTTGCCGAGTCCTTCAGAAACGAGCTGGTCATCAACAAGGCTTTCTACCAGAACGAGTGCCAGGGCAACATCCTGAATGCGTTCAACGAGCTTTCCAACTCCGGCTGCCTGGAACTGATCACCACAACGGCGACACATGCATACCTTCCTGTTTTCAAGGACTATCCGATCGCAATCAATGCACAGATCGAAACCGGTGTGCTTGAGCACAGCAGGCATTTCGACAAGATGTCCGATGGCTTCTGGCTTCCGGAATGCGGATATTTCAATGGTCTCGAGGAGCTTCTGAAGCGTCACAACATCAGTTGGGTAAGCCTTGCATCCCAGGCTCTGGTCCTTTCCAGGGACGAGGCCGAGTGCGGATCCTACAGCCCTGTCAGATGCCCCAACGGACTCTACTGCTTCACCAGGGACTCAAACCTTGCAAGTCTGGTATGGTCTTCAACAGAAGGCTATCCTGCAGATCCCTGCTACAGGGATTTCTACAGGGATATCGGATTCGATCTCCCATGGGACTACATCAGACCGTATGTCCATGAGCCTGAGGTGAGGTCTTTCACCGGATTCAAGTACTATGCAGTGACCGGAGACACAGCGGACAAGGCTGTCTATGACAGACAGAAGGCTGCCGAACGTGTTGTCTCCCATGCCAAGAACTTCATCTACCATGTCCAGAGCAGGACAAGAAGCATTTCCGATTATGTTGATGGAGACCCCATCTACACGGTGAGCTTCGATGCCGAGCTGTTCGGCCACTGGTGGTACGAGGGTGTCCAGTGGATCGAGAGCCTTGTCAGACAGATCGCCGAGAGCGACGACGTGTCCTTGATGACCCCATCCGACTTCATCAAGTCAAAACCGATAGTCCAGACCCTGAATCCGGCTCCTTCAAGCTGGGGAGTAGGTGGATATTCGGCAGTGTGGGTCGACAACACATCCAACGCATGGCTGTACAGACACATCTTCAAGGCCATCGAGCGCATGACGGAGCTTGCAGAGAGATTCCCCGCACAGAAGAGTCTTAAGCAGAGATTCCTCAACCAGGCTGCAAGGGAGACCCTTCTTCTGATGGCAAGCGACTGGCCGTTCATCATCCACAACCAGACCAGTGCGGAGTATGCCAGAAAGCGTGTTGAGGGCCATATTGCCAATCTGAACCTTGTCTACGACAACATGTGCAAGAATGCGGTGAACACAGAGTGGCTGGTCAAGGCGGAGAAGAGGGACAACCTCTTCAAGCACCTCGACTACAACATCATGAACAGAAACCACCTGAACGAGCCGAGCCCGATCTTCACGACCGATTTCTCGGCTGAGTAATCAACTGGACTCTGAACAGAGAGTGACCGCGAGAACGTCCTCATCACCTTTTTCCTGAACGAAATAGGTGACGGTGTCGATTGTCTTGTATCCGTCCTTGTCCTTGAGCTTTATCTGATAGCTGAACTTGTCCTCTCCGTTTCTGAACGCCTCAAGCTTCTTCTCAACGGTGAATTCCTTTCCGAACATCTCTCTGTACTCGGGAGCCAGGTTGGGTATTACCTCCTCCAGGAGAGACGACAGGATTCCGGCCTGCGGATACCTGTGGTCTGTGAAGGCCTCATACGTCATGGCGTAGTAGCTGTTCTTGGAGAGGTTCGAGATCAGGACGGTCGGATACTCCTTGAACACCGTGTCGACCAGTATCTGGAGCGAGGACTGTCCGGATGTGACCTCATGGACCTGTGAGGTGTAGGTCTCGTGGGATTTCGCCTCTTTCTTGTAAAGCTCGATGTAATCCTCTTCCGGAAGCGGCTTTGAGAAGATGAATCCCTGAATCTGCTTGCATCCGATGGTCTTGAGGAAGCCGAGCTGCTCGACGGTCTCGACGCCTTCGGCAATCGAGTTGAGCTGGAGCCTGTGGGCGAGCAGGACGACCGATTCAAGAAGGACACGTTCCTTCTCGTCGGAGCAGTTGGAGCTGATCAGGGACTTGTCGATCTTGAGGGTATCGACATCGACCGTGTTGATGAACTCAAGCGACGATGCACCGCTTCCGAAGTCGTCGATGGCAACCGCAAAACCGGCGTTTCTGATTCCGCGGATGATCGGCTCGATGATGGTCGGAAGATGTATGTATGCGGACTCCGTGATCTCGATCTCGACCAGGTTGTGGTTGACGCCGTAGGAGTCTGCGATCTCGCACAGCCTCTTCTCGATGTCTCTTTCATAGAGGACATGCATTCTTGAGAAGTTGACGGAGATCCTGATCGGGGGAAGTCCCATGTCCTTGATTCTCTTGATGACACGGCAGGTCTCCTCGAACATGAACCAGTCCAGCGCGAGGATGGAGCTGTTCTTCTCAAGCTCCGGAATGTACTCGGAGGGGCGTATGATGGTTCCGTCCGGTTTGACCCATCTGGAGAGGGCCTCTGAACCGACCATGTTCTGGGTGGTTGTGTCATACATCGGTTGGATGAATATCTTCAGCTCGTTGTGCTTCATGGCCTCGGCCACGGCCGCGGCAACACGCTCGGTGTAGAGGGTAGGCTGCTGGTCTGTTGTGATCTCGCCTTCGGCCACGTAGATCCTGCCGTTGAAGACGACGCAGTCCTTGGTTCCTTTCTTTCCGATGACCCTCTGGGTATCCACATCGCTGAGGATGTCAACATTGTCATCGAGGTTGGCCGATGCACATCCGACGGTGATCGTGACGTATTTGCGGATTGTTCCGTCATTGCGCTCGATCTTCATGTCCTCGACGATTTCCTTTGCCTTGAGGGCTACTTTCAGGAGTCTGTCGTCGGAGATGTCCTCCATGATGGCCACAAAGTCTCCGCCGCCGTGTCTGAAGACCATGGCTCCCTCGCCCTTGAGGAACATGGAGACGATGTCACTGATCTCAAGCAGCATCTTGTCTCCCTGCTCATGGGAGTACTTGTCGTTGTATGCCTTGAAGTCGTCGATATCGTAAAGCATCACACCGATACGGGTTACATTCTTGTTCTTTACGTTTGCGAGGTATTCCTTCAGGGCTCTCTTGTTCAGGACGCCAGTCTGGTGGTCGTAGTAGGATGTCAGGGCCAGGGCCTGGATGAGGCGCGAGTTGCTGATGGCGAACAGCCTGAATCCGAAATACGATGCGATTATACAGACCGCGACCATCAGGTTGTTCCAGTTCACATTGCCAGATCCGAAAAGGATGAGGTTGGGAAGGAATGTGGACAGGAAAAGGACCAGCATCACTATGGCGCTGTCGACAAGGCTTATCATGGGAACCAGGGCACAGATCAGAAGCCAGAACATCGAAAGCGGTATTCCCGATGATGTGGTTCCGATATGCAGATTCAGGAATGTGGTCATTGCGATTACGAAAAGATGGAACACAATGACCAGTACTCTTGTCCATGAATAGTTGTCGGGTTTTCTCTTCATAAGGAAGAGAAGGGTGACGACCGGGAAGATGATTCCGTGGATTATTCCCAGACAACTGACAGTGGATCTGACGGGTGTCCTTTTTATGAAGTTCACCACGAACCAGAAGATGTTAACCAACAGCATGAGGACCGAGGCCACATCCATGACATAGCAGTCCAGATTGAAGATGTAGTTCTTCGAGAGATCCAGTGCGTTGTTGTTTATGCTTTCAAGATTAATGCTGTCTATGCTTGATCGTATCTTCATCAGTATCCCAAAACCTCCCCGACAATGATCACCGTTGTTCTGCCCGGCCTCTGCCTTCCCGTTATCACGGCGTTGTTGCACATTCTGGAATCGCAGGTTCCCGTTGCGGGGAACATCAGGTTGTTGCGGTCCGGTCCTGCATTGATGCAGTGGCCGTGTTTGGCGCAGTAGGTGTCAAGTCCGAGCCTGACCGCATTCGCCGGTGCGCAGATTGTCTTGACCCTTACAATGGCGTCCTCGATTGTGGGGACTATCTTGTTGTATCCGGCAACGATGATGAGCTTGCCGGGTCCGTAGACGAAGGCGCAGAGCCTGTTTCCCGTTCCATCGATGTTGTATAGCATTCCGGTCTCGGTCAGGGCGTTGGTGCTTGCAAGAAAGACATCCGCCGTGATGGCCTTCTTCTTGACCTCGTCAAGCTCCTGCTCTGAAAGGCTCTGGTCGTATCTGTCGAAGAAGTGGTACTTCGGGTCTCTGATGAGCTCCAGAGCACCGATCTGGCTCAATGTCACCGAACCTCCGACGCCGATGGTCTGTCCCGGAACAAGCATTGTCTTGAGCAGGGCGAGGGCCGATTCCTTGTCAGGTGCATAGAGGGCCTTCATCCCGTTCTTTTCCAGATTCTCCATCGTACGTTTGATTCTCATGTGTATGATCTTCTCGAGGTTGGCTTCCATTGTCTTCTCCGGTTGTCTGTTGCTTCTCAGTTCTGATGCTCGAGTTTCAGAGTCATGGTGCTCTGGTCACAGACCTCGGACGGGCCGAAGTACTGGATTGCACCGGGGAATGTGAAGGCTGTCTCTACGGCCCAGGTCTCCCTGTTCTTCTCGAAGTACTTGAATGGGTTTCCGTCAAGTTCAACGAGGGCCTTCTTGATGACAGGCTTCTTCTCGCCGTGCCTCTGCTCCATGTTCATCATCATGGTGATTGGGATTCCGCCTGCCTGCCACTCGTCTGCCGGCTTGGACAGCTGTGTGATGCTTGAGAGATATCCGCTCATGTTCGCACCCAGAAGAAGGGCTGCGTTGTATCCCAGGCTGTAGCAGTAGTCTGCGTCGAAGTTGCTCGGGAATGCACAGCGTCCCTCGTAGCCGAAGAAGTGGCTGAGTGCGCTGAACTTTCCGTTGTACTTTCCCTCTTCCTTCATCTGCTTGAGTTTCTTCTCGACGGTCTGGATCAGAAGCTTCTCGGTCTCGATCTTGGAAACCTGGACGTTGCCGTGCGGGTCTCTGTCTGCAAGAAGCTGTCCCTTGATTTCTGCCGGGAGGCTGTCGAAGACCTTTCTGGAAACGGAGGAGAGCTTTCCTTCGACGAATGCGATCTTTGCGGGAACCGAATCAAGGGCGTTGAACTCCTTCTCGGTCTTTGCAAGCAGGTCGTTGATCTCGCTGATCAGGGCGTTGAGGGAGGGGACGAACTCGATCAGGCCTTCCGGTACGAGGATGACACCGAAGTTGTTTCCGTTCTCAGCACGCTTTGCGATGACGTTGGCGATGTAGGCTGTGATTTCCTCGACGCTCTGGTTCTTGGCCTTGACTTCCTCTCCGACGAGGCAGATGTTCGGCTGTGTCTGGAGTGCGCACTCGAGTGTGATGTGGCTCGCGCTTCTGCCCATGAGTCTGATGAAGTGCCAGTACTTGCGGGCTGAGTTTGCATCACGCTCGATGTTTCCGATGAGCTCTGCGAATGTCTTTGTAGCTGTGTCGAAACCGAAGCTGGCCTCGATGCTCTCGTTCTTCAGGTCGCCGTCGATTGTCTTGGGGCATCCGACTACGCAGATGTCCTCTTTCTGGGCTCTGAAGTACTCGGCCAGGACGGCTGCGTTTGTGTTGGAGTCGTCACCGCCGATGATGACGATAGCGTTGATGTCGTGGCTGTGGCAGACCTTGGTGCAGACTTCGAACTGCTCCTTTGTCTCGAGCTTGGTTCTTCCTGAACCGATGATGTCGAATCCGCCTGTGTTCCTGTACTCGTCGATGATCTCGTCGGTCATGACAAGGTATTTGTCATCAAGGATTCCGCTCGGGCCGCCGATGAAGCCGTAGAGCTTGTTCTCGGGGTTGGCCTTCTTGAGGGCGTCGTAGAGGCCGCAGATGACGTTGTGTCCGCCAGGTGCCTGTCCACCGGAAAGGATGACGCCGACATTGAGTTTTCTACCCGGTTTTGAGCCGTTGGAGACCTTGAAGCTTACCTTCGGCAGGCCGTAGGTGTTGGGAAAGAGCTTCTTGAGCTCTGCCTGGTCGGCTGCTGACTCTGTAGGCTGTCCGATGACAACGTCGAGACTCCTGATGTCCTCTCTGAGGATCTTCGGGAGCTTTGGTGAATATGCGTATCTTGCTTTCTGTAGAGCGGAGATCTTCATCTGTTCCTCCATGAACATTTTCTATGGTCCGATGGCTTATATGGACCCTTTTTAATACTAGTGTTTATACAGTTTTTATTCAATAATCATGCGACTTGTGTCCTGCCATTTTTTGCCCTACAATTGAGCCATGTCTTACGATATCTGGGTGGATGCCGATTCAGTTCCCGTTAATCTCAGACAGATCATTCTCAGGGCGGCCTCGAGGTTGGGCTGCGCATGCCGTTTCGTGGCCGACAGGGAGCTTGCGGATGTTAAGCGTTACATCGCCGACGACACGTTCCGCAAGAGGCAGCAGGCCAGGGAGCAGGGGGAATCGGATCCCGACAGGTTGAAGGCAATCAAATCCGAAGTCCGGATGGAAATAGTCAGCACAGGAGAGAACAGCGCGGACGACTTCATAGTGCAGGGAGCTCGGAAGGGCTCGCTCTGCATCACCCATGATATTCCTCTTGCAGCCCGCCTTCTGGAGAAGGGCTGCATCGTTATCGACGACAGGGGATACCGTTACACGGAGGACGAGATCCGTGTGAAGCTGGCTGACCGGCTTGTGAACCAGGAACTCCGTAGCTGGGGAGTTTTTGCCCAGCAACAGGGAAAGATAGATGCGGCAAGGCAGAAGTGCTTTGCAGATATGTTGGACAAGACACTTACGCATATGCAAAAGGAGGAGAAATGATGGATAGTCTGATGAGAAAACTTGAGTTGACAAAAGCTTTCATCGAGAAGATCACCCATGGAAGGAAGATTGAGGTCGGACTTGTACTGGGTTCAGGCCTTGGGGACCTTGCAGATAAGATTAAGAATCCTATTTTCATTGATTACAAGACAATACCGCACTTTCCGGTATCGACTGTCGAAGGCCATGCCGGAAGACTGGTCATAGGAGATCTTGAGGGAAAGAGCGTCATCTGCATGCAGGGACGCTTCCACTACTATGAGGGTTACGAGATGGACCAGGTTGTGTTCCCGATCCAGACGATGAGGGCTCTGGGAGTGGAGTATCTGATCCTGACCAATGCAGCCGGATGCATCAACAAGGCATGGAAACCGGGTGACCTGATGCTCATCACGGACCACATAAAGCTTGTTCCGTCATGTCCTCTCAGGGGACCGAATCCCAAGGATCTGGGTCCGAGGTTCTTCGACATGTCCAGAGCCTACGATCCCGATCTTGCCGATGTTGTCAGAAAACAGGCCAAGGAGCTTGGAATCAAGCTGAGAGAGGGTGTGTACATGTTCTTCGCCGGTCCGAACTTCGAGACTCCCGCGGAGATCAGGGCCGCCAGGGTCCTGGGTGCCGACGCAGCCGGAATGTCCACTGTTCCCGAGGCGATTGCAGCCGCGCACTGCGGTCTGAAGACGATCGGAATCAGCTGCATGACCAACATGGCCGCCGGAATCCTCTCGCAGCCGCTGAACCACCAGGAGGTCCTTGAGACCGGTCTGAAGGTCAAGGCCGACTTCACGGCTCTGGTCGAGGCCATTCTCAGAGCACTCTGATTTAGAAAGAAGACATGAAAAAAAGGAACCTGGGGAGTTGTCTTCAGGTTCCTTTTTATTTGTCTGTTTTGAAAGTAATTACGACAGAAGTGCCTTGTCGCTTGTGATTTCCTCGCCGCTTGCGCGTGCGAACTCGTCCATGAGCGCCTTGACTGTGAGGTTCTTCTTCTCCTCGCCACGGATGTCGAGGATGATCTTTCCGTCGTTCATCATGATCAGGCGGTTTCCGTAGCGGATTGCGTCCTTCATGTTGTGGGTGACCATCATGGTCATCAGGTTGTTCTCCTTGATGATCTGGTCGGAGAGGGTGAGCACCTTTTCTGCTGTTCTGGGGTCCAGGGCGGCGGTATGCTCGTCCAGCATCAGAAGCTTGGGCTTGTTCAGGGTGGCCATGAGAAGGGTGAGGGCCTGTCTCTGGCCTCCGGACAGAAGTCCGACCTTCTCGGTGATCCTGTTCTCAAGTCCCAGTCCCAGTGTGGCAAGAAGGTCTCTGTATTCGTCCTTCTCTGCCTTTGTTACGCCGGGCTTCAGACCGCGTTTCTGGCCTCTGCGTTTTGCAAGGGCAAGGTTCTCGATGATCTGCATTGTTGCGGCGGTACCCATCATCGGGTCCTGGAAAACTCGTCCGAGCCATGGGGCGCGCTTGTGCTCGCTCAGGCCTGTGATGTCGGTTCCGTCGATGACGATCTTTCCGTCGTCGACCTGCCAGACTCCTGCTATTGCGTTGAGCAGGGTGGATTTTCCTGCGCCGTTTCCGCCGATCATTGTGACGAAGTCGCCGTCTTCGAGATGGAGGGACACTCCGTTCAGGGCGACCTTCTCGTTGATGGTGTTCGGATTGAATGTCTTTCTGAGGTTGATTAGGTCAAGCATTCTTGGCTCCTTTCACCAGTTTCCCTTTCCAGTAGGGTATGGCAAGGAAGACTGCCACGACCAGAGCTGAGAGAAGCTTGAGCAGATTGGTGTTGAGACCGAGCCAGAGCACGATCTGGATGACGATGTAGTAGATCACGGCTCCGATGGAGACTCCGAGGAGCTTGAGTGCGAAGTTGTGGAAGATCTTGCCGAAAATGACCGTGCTGATGATGACGGCGGCAAGTCCGATGACGATTCCACCACGACCCATGTTGACGTCAACGGCACCCTGATACTGGGCGAACAGTGCGGAAGCAAGGGCTACGATTCCGTTTGAGAGCATCAGTCCGATGATCTTGCAGCGGTTGACGTTGATTCCCTGTGCACGTGACATTCGCTCGTTGGAACCTGTTGCCCTGAGGACGGCTCCTAGCTCACGGCCGAAGAACCAGTACAGGATTCCGATGAGGATTGCCGTGACAATGATCATCACGAAAATGGGGTTGTCCAGTCCCAGGGATTTGACGTTTCGCGAGGATACCAGAAGGTGATAGTTCCTGACGTTGATTCCCTGGTTGGCCTTGAAACCCATGATCGCCAGGTTGATGGAGTAGAGCGAAAGCTGGGTCAGGATTCCCGCGAGGATGGCAGGGATTCCCATTGCCGTGTGGAAAATTCCGGTGACAAGACCGGCGATCATGCCGGCCAGAACAGCGCACAAAAGGGCGACCCAGAGGTTCGCCCCGTTAAGCATCATCATGACGCAGACGGCACCGCCTGTGGCCATTGTGCCGTCTACCGTCAGGTCTGCTATGTCCAATACTCTGTAAGTCAGGTACACTCCTATGGCCATCACACCCCAGATGAGTCCCTGGGCGATGGCACCGGGAAGTGCACTGATCAAAGATCCGATATTCAAACCATACCTCCAAAGGGTTCAGAAGTCTTTATCAGATGGCGGTGTAGTCTGACGGTACGTTCACGCCAAGGATTGCGCAGAGCTCTGCATTGTACTCCTTGATCGGGTTTGCTGCGTACTGGATTGCCATCTTGCTGATGTCGGCACCGTTCTTGAGGACATCGACTGCCATCTTACCGGTGGTGTATCCGAGATCGTAGTAGCTGATTGTAAGTGTTGCGACTCCGCATCCCTTGCAGATTCCTTCCTCACCGGCCACGACGGGGACCTTTGCGGGCTCGACGACGTTTCTGATCGACTCGGTGCATGAAGCGGCTGTGTTGTCGGTCGGTATGTAGATGACATCGGCGCTCTCGCAGGCTGCTGCTGTGACTGATGCGACATCGTTGGAGTCTGTGAATGCGTATCTGGTGTGCTTGACGCCCATCTTGTCCAGATAGCTTTCCATCTGTGTGATCTGGAAGACCGAGTTTGGCTCGGCCGAGCAGTACAGAAGTCCGACGTTCTTGACGTTGGGGAAGAGCTCGGTGATCATCTCTGCCTGCTTGTCCAGCGGGGCAAGGTCAGATGCGCCTGAGATGTTGATTCCTGTGGCTCCGTTTGTGAGCTTGAGGTCAAGTGCTGTCTCGTAGTCTGTGACGGATGTTCCCAGAATTGGGATGTCTCCTGTTGCGGCAGCTGCGACCTGGAGGGGAGGAGTTGCGTTGGCAAGGATCAGGTCGACCTTGTTGGAGACAAGGCTGTTTACAATCGTGGTGACGGTTGACATGTCACCGGATGCGTTCTGGTTGTCGAATGTGACGTCGTTTCCCAGAGCGTCCTTGAGGGCATCCATGAATCCCTGTGTTGCGGAGTCAAGGGCGACATGCTGCACGAACTGGCAGATACCGACCTTGTATGTCTTCTTTGCGGATGTCTCGGCGTTTCCGCCTGCGAATACTGCTGCCATTGCAAGGCACAGGACCAATGCAATACATGTGATTTTTCTGATAGTTTTCATTTCATTACCTCGCTTACCTGAAAGCTGTCTTCCCTTATAAAAAAATCGTCCCATTTAGTCAATGGTTTTGTCTTAAAAAACAAAGAAAATAATTGGGTAAATCATGTATTTGTTAGGAATTGTGGCGAAATTGGATGTAGTAAACAAATTGAATGAAGATTTGTTTGTCTTTTTGGACAAAAGAAAGGCAGCCATTATCGGCTGCCTCTGAAATTATTTCGAAAAAAATCACAGTGCTTCGAACAGAACCGTGCCTTTTTTTCTGATCCATCCGTCGAGAAGAACGGCCAGAAGGGTCATGAGAAGTGTCCAGAACACAAGAACGCTTCTGGCTCCGAGGGTCCTGGACAGGAGGACCGCCGTTCCGATCTGGAGGATTCCCAAAAGCCAGCCGGCCAGCAGTACGATGAAGACTCCGAAGCTCTGCTTGATGACTGTGATCTCATTGGTCCATGAGAGGTTCGGTTTCTTCAGATTCACGAAGAGTCCGAACATGGCCTGATAGAAGCATGTGGACGTTGCGAATATGACCAGAAGGATGGAATCCATGATTCCTATATTCAGGACAATGCATCCTGCGATTGCCAGAATCAATGTGGAGGGCAGGGTGAACATCACGTGGTTCCACATCTTTGCATGCAGGACCTGAAGGGATGATACCGGCAGAGTCTTTACGATCCAGAGCGTTTTTCCCTCCAGCGATACCGACGGTGCGCTTATGTCGTTCATGACAATCACCAAGGAGATCACACCGGCGAGGATCATTGCGAAGAAGGCTGGAGAGTAGCCGAACATGCTGACGATGGCTTCGGATATCAGATTCCCCTTGATGATCAGGGCTACGGCCACAAGCGGCATGAGCAAAGTGCCGAGTGCACAGTTGAGCATGTATCCGCTGCTGGATGTCAGACGCTTTGTCTCCTTGAAAGTAAGGGCTTTCATCGCGCTTCTGGCCTTGACCGCCTTTTCCCTGTATTTTACCTTTGCAACACCCGTTTTTGTGGTGACTATCCTGATGAACGTCCTGTTCAGGATGACGTACACGGCTGCAAGAAGGACCAACAGGGCTGCGGTCACGACAATCAGGTTGACCGGCTTTCCGGATGCGGCTGATCCGATGTACCGGAGGATCCTCATGATGCCTGTCGGTTCCTTCTCCACCATGGCACTCAGGCTTGCAAGTATTTCCTGGATGTTGTTCATCGCCTTCATATAGAAATAGTAGTAGGCGGCGATGAAGACCAGGGCGACTGCCGTGGTCACCAGGCTCTTGTTTCTGACCTTCATGCTGAAACGGGCGACCACCCATCCGAGTGCGACCGACAGGATGAAGATGAACAGGGTGACATCGAGTGCCATGACGATGGGGCAGATGACTTTCAGTAGGCTGAGCTGAGCCTTGAGGTAGTAGACGACCAACGAGGGGATCATGACTATCGAGGAATAGAGAAGACCCACAAGATACACGCTGGAAAGCCTCGAGGCCATTATGTACCTGACAGGAATGGGCATTGAGAGCAACAGGTCGTTGTCAGTGGCAAGGTACAGCGACGAGTAGGTGCTGAATACACTTCCGAAGACTCCCATGACTATTGCAACGCTTGACATGATCAGGAAATACATCCAGCTGTGACCTGCAGAAACCAGGGCGGTGGACAATCCATATGCCATGGCACCGAAAACACCTATGCCCAGAAAGACGTAGAAAAGCACAAAGTACAGAACCGCCATGCCTATGATCTGCTTTTTGGGCCTGGCTTTGTTTTTCTTCGCATTGTAGAAGAAGTTCCTGGTGAGCTCCAGAAGCTGTTTTTTCAACAGGGTTTTGAGCATCTCAGGCCTCCGTATCCTTTGAGTCCTCAAGTTCGAGGAACACGCTCTCAAGCGAGGAATCTCCCTTTACGTCCTCCATTGTTCCGCTCTTGATGAGCTTTCCGTTCTTTATTATGGCGACCTTGTCGCAGAGTTTTTCGGCAACTTCCAGAACGTGGGTGGAGAAGAAGATGGCTCCGCCGTTGTCACACAGCTCGCGCATCATCTCCTTGAGAATGTGCGCGGCCTTGGGGTCGAGACCAACGAAGGGCTCGTCCATGATCACCAGCTTGGGATTGTGGATCCATGCGGCGATGATGGCCAGCTTCTGCTTCATTCCGTGGGAGAACGAGTTGACCGGCTGGGCCAGGTCGGATGTGAGCTCAAATGCATCGGCGTATTTGCGGATTCTATCCATTCTTTCCTGTTCGCCGACACCGAACACATCGGCGATGAAGTTCAGGTATTTGATTGCCGACATGTAGTCGTAAAGGTCAGGGTTGTCGGGGATGTATGCGATTTTTCTCTTGCACTCGATGGGATTGTCTTTGATGGACATTCCGTCGATTTCGATGGTTCCGTCCTCGAATCCGAGTATTCCCACGACACTTTTGATCGTGGTGGTTTTTCCTGCACCGTTGTGTCCGATGAATCCGTAGATCTCACCGTTCTTGATTTCAAGGCTGAGGTCGTCTACAGCGATTTTCTCGCCGTATTTCTTGGTCAGGTGTGTGATTTTGAGCATTTCGTTCCTCCGATAGTGATTATAGCACAGACAGCATGTTTTATTGAACGACCGTCTGTTTTGTTTTATAATCCGCAGGTATGGATATGAATGAGAAAACCTCTATGCGTAAGGCGATAGGGGACAGAAACAGAATAATTGTCAGAACCAGCATGGTGGGTATCATCACCAATGTGTTCCTTGTGGCCTTCAAGGCGACTGTCGGCATATTGTCCAACTCCATAGCCGTCATTCTGGATGCCTTGAACAACCTGTCCGATGCAGTCTCATCGCTGGTCACCATCATCGGTTCGAAGCTCTCGACGATGAAGCCCACAAAGCGCCATCCGATGGGCTATGGCCGCATCGAGTACATGAGCGCGATGATCGTTGCCTTCATCGTCCTCTACGCGGGACTTGCTGCCGGGGTCAGATCTGTTCGCAACATCTTTGAGCCCCAGGAAGCCAACTACTCCGTGACATCGTTGATAATCATCGGAGTCGCGGTCATAGTGAAAATCCTTCTGGGCCGCTATGTGAAGGCAAAGGGTAAGCAGGTCAACTCCCAGGCTCTTGTTGCATCCGGTTTCGATGCCCTGTTCGACGCCATCCTGTCATTCTCCGTATTCGTATCCGCAATCATCTTCATTGTCTTCGGCATCTCGCTCGAGGCCTATGTGGGTCTTGTGATCTCCGTTTTCATCATCAAATCCGGAATCGAGATGATGCTGGACACAATCAACGACATTCTGGGACACAGGGCAGATCCAGAGGTGGCCAGGAAGATAAAGCACATCGCGTGTCAGATCCCTGAGGTCATGGGAGCCTACGATCTGTTTGTCAACAACTTCGGCCCGGACAAGGACTACGCCACGATGCACGTGGAGCTTCCGGATACCCTTACGGTCGAGCAGGTGGATATCATTACCCGTCAGATCCAGCAGGATGTCTACTCCCAGACAGGTGTGATCCTCACCGGAGTGGGGGTTTACTCGCACAACACAAAGGATGACGAGGCCGCCGCTATTAGGAACAACGTCAGGAAAATCGTCCTAGACAACGAATGGGCCATCCAGATGCACGGCTTCTATGTGGATGTCAAGGAACACACGATGCGCTTCGATGTGGTGCTCAGTTTCGAGATCGAGTCCTCCGAGGGTCAGAGGATCATCTATGACCAGATCTCCAAGGAATATCCGGACTACGACATCACGATTGTGGCTGACATCGACATTTCCGACTGATTGCCCCTGATTTATTTCCAAAATCTGTTGACAAGAACCCCTTGAATCGGTAGATTTGCAAATCGGTTGCAAATGCAAATGATTTGCAAATTGATCGGGGGAGTTATGTTTGAGAACATTAAGGACTTTTTTCTGGATGCGTTGATCGACAGTGCAAAGCTTGTGCCGTTTCTTTATGTCATTTATCTGGTCATGGAGATTCTGGAGCACAAGGCGGGAAACAGGTTCCCGAAACTGATGGGAGGTTCCAGAAAGGTCGGGCCGTTGGCCGGAGGACTCATCGGTGTCTTCCCCCAGTGCGGTCTTGCCGCTGCCTCTGCAAGTCTTTACTCTGGCAGGGTGATCACTCTTGGAACATTGGTCGCCGTGTTCCTCTCGTCTTCCGACGAGATGCTCCCCATTCTGATTTCAAGTGCTTTCTCCGTTGTCCGGATTCTGAAGATTGTCGGGGTGAAGGTTGTCATAGCCATAGCCAGCGGTTATCTTGTGGATCTTGTATTCAGAAAGAGTGCTGATGTTGATCCCGCCGCCCAGGACGAGGCCTGCAGGACGTTTGCGGAATACGAGCACAAAAGCAACATCTTCCTGTGCGCCCTTAGACATACCGTGGAGATTTTCATCTACATCTTCCTGTTCTCTTTTGTTCTGAACATCATCATCGGTTCGGTGGGAGAGGAGAGGCTGAGTGCCATAATGAATTCCGTTCCCGTTGTGGGAGAGCTTGTGGCGGCGCTTGTCGGACTGATTCCGAACTGCGCGTCTTCTGTTGTGATAACGCAGCTCTTCATCGACGGAATCATCGGACCCGGTCCCATGTTCGCAGGTCTTCTGGTCAACGCCGGGGTCGGAACACTCGTTCTTCTGAAGACCAACGGGAACGTGAAGAAGAGCCTTGCCATAATCGGACTTCTGTACGCACTGGGTGTTGTCTGGGGCGTCCTGATAGAGCTTTCGGCTCTGGCATTCTGATCCGGAGGGCAGTCATGGCGGAAGGTTACAACACACAGGGCAGGACACGTATCCTCGAGTATCTCAAGGAGAACAGCGACCGCACCGTTGATGTGAACGACATCAGACGCGCCGTTGGCGGAGATTTGAACATCACCACCATCTACAGATATCTGGACAAGCTGACATCTGACGGCACTGTAATGAAATACGTTGCAGAGAACGGAACCCGTGCCGTCTACCAGTTCGTAGAGGAGGCCAGGCACTGCGAGGACCATCTGCACATGCAGTGCACGAAGTGCGGCGCCATAATCCATCTTGACTGTTCCTTCATGGACGAGTTCGCCGAGCATGTGCTCCGGGAACATGGATTCCGTATCCAATGCCGCAATTCGATAATCTACGGACTCTGTGAGAAGTGCAGCGGCCAGAATTGTGAAAAAATGTGAAATTTGTTGAAAACAGCTTTCTGATTCCCCGATTGTTCACTATTATTTAGGTGTACAAGGGGAAAGTGTTGTCTTTTGCACCGTCCCCGGCATTGTCAAAGGGAGAAAAAAGATGAAGAAATTAGTTATTGTCCTTTCAATCGTTCTGGCTGTTTTCGCACTTGCATCCTGTGCCAACGCAAGGATTTCCAAGCCGGCTTCAAGTGAGATCAGCGTAACTCTGCTTTCAAATCCGACAACCGGTTATTCCTGGTCCGCAGAGGTCGAGGATGAAAACATCGCCACATACATCGGATCTGATTACGACGCACCTAACACCGAAGGTATTGTCGGTGCAGGTGGAGCCGAGACACTGCATTTCCGCACAGAGAATCCTGGAACCACGAATGTCAAGCTGATTTACAGCCGCCCGTGGTCCGGTGAGGTTGCAAACTCACACACAGCCGTCATCACAGTCAATCAGGATCTGACAGGAAGCATTACAGTCAATTACTGATCCGTACTTCTATAAAGTGGCGAATACTGCTATCATGCTGAAAACTGATTCGGCATGGAGGCTGATTATGGATAAGTACAAAGTTGGAATTCTGGGTGCTACGGGAATGGTCGGACAGCGTTTCGTGACGCTTCTGGCAGAACATCCATGGTTTGAGATCACAGTTCTGGCTGCAAGTCCAAGATCAGCGGGAAAGACCTACGAGGAGGCCGTAGAAGGCAAGTGGAAGCTTGAGGAAAGCATGCCGCAGTGCGTACGCAACATGGTTGTGACGGACGTCTCGAAGGTCAGCGACATTGCCTCAAAGGTTGATTTCGTCTTCTCTGCAGTCGATATGAAGAAAGACGAAATCAAAGCCATTGAGGAAGAATATGCCAAGGCAGAAGTGCCGGTGGTTTCCAA
Source organism: uncultured Spirochaetales bacterium (assembly GCA_902796335.1). Taxonomy (GTDB): domain Bacteria; phylum Spirochaetota; class Spirochaetia; order Sphaerochaetales; family Sphaerochaetaceae; genus UBA9732. Next base: position 869 of record CADBOI010000026.1, on the reverse strand, counting down.
CAACTCCGCTCACAGATGGACAAAGGATGTCCCGATGGTGATTCCGGAGATCAATGCCGACCACTACAAGATCATCGATGCCCAGAGGAAGAGACTGGGGACAAAGAGGGGCTTCATCGCCGTGAAGCCCAACTGCTCGATCCAGTCCTACACTCCGGCATTCGCCGCATGGCGCGAGTTCGAGCCGTATGAGGCAGTTATCACGACTTATCAGGCTATTTCCGGTGCCGGTAAGAACTTCGAGTCCTGGCCCGAGATGGTCGGAAACATCATTCCGTACATCGGAGGAGAGGAAGAGAAGTCCGAAAAAGAGCCCCTGAAGGTGTTTGGCCACATCGAGGGCGATGAGATTGTCGCCGACGACAGCATCAGGATCACAAGCCAGTGCATCCGTGTTCCGGTTCTGAACGGCCACACAGCGGCTGTTTTCGTGAATTTCAGAAAGAAGGTCACTAAGGAGCTGCTTGTCGAGAAGCTCCGCGCTTTCTCCGGTCTTCCTCAGGAATATGAACTTCCGTCCGCTCCCAAGAACTTCATCCAGTACCTTGAGGACGACAACCGCCCGCAGGTTGCCCTGGATGTCAACTACGAGAAGGGCATGGGAATCTCCATCGGAAGAATCAGGGAAGACAGCATCTACGACTGGAAATTCGTTGGTCTCAGCCACAACACACTCCGCGGAGCCGCAGGTGGCGGAGTCGAGGCGGCGGAGATGCTCTGCAAGCTGGGCTACATCACGAAAAAGTAACGATGCAGGTTCTTTCGGCCGTCCATATCGGAAACGAATTAAAAGAACTCAAAACACAGGCGTTGAGAATCGGGGAGGAGCTTGGGGTCAAGTGCCCGTTGAGTGTCCTTCCCATGCATGT
>CADBOI010000025.1 GCA_902796335.1 uncultured Spirochaetales bacterium | reverse complement strand
CGGCTTTCTGAATCCGGCGTCCCAGAGATCCATCATGGCGGACAGCAAAGCCTCTCCGGATTCCTTGTCGCAGGTATCCGCATCTAGTGTGTCTCCGAAGAAGTCTCCATTCAGTGCAAGCGTGGCATAATAGTCGGCTGCCTTGAGAATTGAATCCTCGTATTTCCTGTCAGGGTATTTCCTGTTGAGGCAGACCAGAAGGGAGAGGATGTAGGCACCGTTTGTACCGAGAGCATTGACGGGCTCGCCTTCGGGGCTCCACCACCTGCCGAAACTGCCGTCGGAAAGCTGGTTTGTTACGTAGAAATCCGCAACACGTTTCACCAGGCCGACAATCTCGTCTTTCAGATCAGGGAGAAGGTCTGAAAGACCGAGATATGCGGTCATGGCTTCGCCGTTGCAACGGGCATTCACGAGGTTGTTGTATGTGGAATTCTCACCGATACCAAGATATCCTCCCCAGATGTCGCGCCTGAGGTCGTAGCAGTCCTGGAATATTCCGGGAGCCTGCTCCGCGCGGAAGAAGAATCTGGCGATTCCTTCCGCAACTTTTCTGTACAGACCGGATACGTCTTCTATTCCCAGCCCGGAGGCCAGAGTCTTTTCCTGACGGTCAAGTACAGCCGATACCTTCTCACAAGCCCGGTCTTTTGCTTTCCCGCTGTCGGACAGGGCCAGGACAAGAGCCCCCTCAAGGCTTTTGACAAGGAAGGACGCCGCCGTGAAATCATACACATTCTGCTTGTCCCCGTTGTCGGTTCCCATCAGAAGATAGTACTCGTTGTCCGAATTGTCGGCTTTCCTCACAAGGCCGAGAAGGTGGGTGAGGAGGAGGGCCTCGATGTCATTCCAGCTGTAGCGCAAAGGCTGAGGGGTCTCTCTGATGTCCGAACAGAGACTCCTAGCCTCTCCGAAGTCCTGCATGAACTTGCTGTACGATTCAAGGCTGTCGCCGGATTTTACAGATCCTATGACAAACGCCTTTCTGAAAACGGAACCGTGTATGTATCCGGGGTCTCCGGATTTCTCCAGAGTGTCCTTGCCTTTGTAGGAGTACGGACTTTCAAAACCGGGGATTGTATGGATGATGGTCTTTCCATTCCATGACACGCTGCAGGCAGGATCGGAAGCCAGGACCGCGGCTGTGAAAACCCGCTTTTCGTCGCTGAGCTGCACACATGCCGGAATGGATGTCCTGCTTTCCAGAAAACTCCATCTGTCGGACAGGCTGAGCCTTGGGAAACAGCCTTTTCCCTTTTCGTTTCCGCGGTACATCACCGAAGGGACGAACACCTCGTTTCCGACGCCAAGATCGCATGATTCGAAACTGGTTTCGATCCGGTAGTCTCCTTCCGGAAGATTCCACGTCCTGTCGATGCACACACAGCCGTCACCGATTTCCGATGCACTGTTTGAAACCTTGTCGCAGGGAACAGGGCCTGAAGGGGAGAGGATTCTGCTTCTCATGACGAAGCTTGTCCCGTTGTTGAGCATGATGGTGAGTGAACCGTCGTTCTGTTTGATTACCTTCACAACGTCACCCCTTGATTCCGGTCATGGCTATGCCCGCAATTATCTTCTTTCTGAAGAACAGATAGAAGATGAACTGCGGAATACAGGCAATCACGGCTCCCGACATGATCAGCGAGTATTGGGTTCCGTGAGTTCCCTGGAAATTTGCGATTCCCACTGTGATCGTGTACTTGTCAGTGTCGTTCATGACTATCAGAGGCCAGAGGAAGTCGTTCCAGCAGTTGATGAAGGAAAGAATCGTGACCGTAGCAAAAGCCGTTTTCCCAAGGGGAAGGATAACGGAGGAGAAAATGCGGAATCTTGATGCTCCATCAATGAAGGCCGCTTCCTCAAGTGCGTCGGGAATACCTTCGAAGAACTGCTTCATTATGAAGATGCCTATCGGCAATGCGATTCTGGGAAGATAGACGGCGGACATGGTGTTGATTAGTCCGTATGAATTGAACTGAAGATACAGTGGGATGATCAGAACCTGGAACGGAACCATCATGCCTGCCATGACGGCCCAGAACAGAATATTGCGCCCTTTGAAGCGGATCTTTGCAAAAGCATAGGCTATGGGGGCATCGACCACCAGCGTCAGAATCATCGCCATGGCCGAGGTGAAGGCACTGTTGAGCATCCATCTGAGTATCTTGGATGAACTGAAGGCCTTGATGTAGTTCGCCAATGTGGGATTCTGAGGGAAGAAGTGGAATACCTTGGTGACAACCTCGTTCTCTATCTTGAGGGATGTGAAGACCATCCAGACGAACGGGAAGAACCACAGAAGCAGAAGCAGGGAGAGAAGGAAGGCATAGATTATCCGCTTGGTCCTGGATGTGCTATTCATTTGACTTCCTCCCGAGCGAAATGTACTGGACGACCGATACAATCATGATGATGAAGAACAGGATGTAGCTCATGGCCGCGGAATAACCCATCTTGAAGTATGAGAAACCTGTTTCATAGATGTACTGGATGATTGTCCTGGTCTTTCCGAACGGTCCGCCTCCCGTCATGACGTAGACCTGTCCGAAGACATTGAAGGATGCGATTATCTGGAGAATCAGACAGAGCACGATGGTCGGCTTCAGAAGGGGAATGGTGATTCTGAAAACGCTCTGGCGGTAATTAGCGCCATCGATCATTGCGCTTTCGTATATCTCCGATGATATCTGCTTGATTCCAGCAGACATCAGGATCATGTTGAAGCCTGCAGTCCACCAGAAGGTTGCGATACAGACGGACCACATTGCCCAGTTCGGATCCGTCAGCCATCCGACGGGCTGTATTCCTACCAGGCCGATGACCTTGTTCAGCAGTCCGTACTGCTTCTGGAAGATCCAGGCCCACAGAGTACTGACGACCGTCATGGAGAAGATATAGGGAATGAAGAAGACGTTTTCCGCGACCTTCTTCAGGGGGGATTTCGATGTTGTGATCAACGCCATCAGAAAGCCGATTACCAGCAGAACAGGCGTTGTTATAAGCACGAACTCAACAGTGTGCCAGAGGGAAGTGTAGAACTTCTCGTCCGAGAACAGGCTGATGTAGTTCTGGAATCCTGCGAAGACCTTGTCGGACAGGACATTCCATTTGAAGAAGCTGATTACAAATCCGTAAACCAGCGGATAAAGCATAAAGAGGACAAATACAAGGAGAAACGGAATGGAGAACAACCATCCATCCCTGTTGTCTTTATTTCCGGGAATCATATTCTGTTCCTGATCAAAACGATGAAAAGATAACCAAACCGGCCGGAGAACCGCCCCCGACCGGTTTGTCCGTAAATCAATATGTTGCGATGATCTTGTTGACTGTTGTCTCCATCAGATCCAGGGCTTCCTGAATCGGCTGGCCGTTGACAACAGCGTACTCGAGCAGATCCGAACATGTTCCGTAGATCTCATCCCATGCAGCTGTTGTCGGTGGTGCGACTGCACTTGCTGCGGAATCTGCATATCCCTTTCTGTACGGGAGGTCTGCGAATGCCTTGCTGTTCTGGACGGAGATTCTGGTGGGGACATGACCTGCCTTTGCCCACATCTCACCATGTCCGGTGATGAAGTCGATGGCTGTCAGGATGTCTTTGACGTGCTCGGGATCAATGTTGGCCTTTGCAGGAATTGCCAGTGTGTGGCTTCCTGACCATGCTGCCGGCTTGCCCATGAATCCGGGAACAGGAATGGCGATGAAATTCAGGCCGGCCTGCTGCTCCAGAGTTCCGGTTGCCCAAACACCGTTGAAATAGAAGGCGGCGTCACCAAGCTTGAACTCGTTCATGGCTGTATCGTAGTCAAGTCCTGCAGGAGTTGTCTTGTACTTCTGGACCATGTCCTGAAGTGCCTGGAGAGCCTTGTAACCATACTGGTTGTTGAAGTTTGCAGCCTTGTTGTCTGCTGTCAGGAATGTTCCGCCCTGCTGATAGATGAACGAGAAGAACAGCCTTGTCAGTGTGTATGCCTTGTAGACGGCTGTGGTGTTGTCGATGTCGATTCCCATCTTGCCTGTCTTTTCCTGAATCTTCAGGCCGTCTGCGATGAGCTCGTCCATGGTCTGCGGGATCTCTTTGATTCCGGCCTTCTCTAGAAGGTCCATGTTGACGTACATGATGATCGGGTGGACATCAAGTGGAATTGCATACTGCTTGCCATCGAAACGGCATGCATCATACGGAGCTGCGACAAAATCGCTGACCGGGAAGTTGTCGGCCTTCAGATACTCGTCGAGAGCAAGAAGCTGTCCGCTCGGGACGTAGTTGAGCAGGTTGCCCTGGTGGCAGACGATCATGTCAGGGGCATTTCCGGCTGCGAAAGCGGCTGTGAGTTTTGTGTAATAATCATCAAACTTCACAGTGTCGTTCTTGAGCTGGATGTCTGTGTGGGTCTTGTTGAACTCGTCGATGATGGCATCGAAGAACTCTCCGTCACCTCCTGTGAACAGAGACCAGAACGTCACAATCCTGGGGCCGGAAGTCTTGGCTTCTGAAGCACCCTGTGCGAAAAGAGAAGTCATGCAGCAAAGCACGAGCATCACGATTGCAATCCTTTTCAAACTTTTCATGTTATTCCTCCTTTAAGAATAATCTGTCGTTAGTGGATTTTCTGAATATCAGTCTTGTGTTCAAATTAATGTCGTCATACGGCAGCTGAGGATTCCCGATGTGCCGCAAAAGCGTTTCAATGGCTATCTTTCCCAAAGCGAACTTCGGGACATCGACGGTGCTCAGGCTGGGCTGCATGAACTGGGAGATGTAGAGGTTGTCGAATCCGAATACCTCGATATCGTCCGGAACCCGGTAGTTGTTCTCTGAAAGAGCCTTGATGGCACCCATGGCAACGAGGTCGTTGAAACAGGCAACGGCGGTGAAACTGAGGCTTCTGTTCAGCGCCCAGTTGATGGATGCGAATCCGTCCTCTATGTGGCCGTTCGTTCTGATGATGAGATCAGGATCCCTTGGGATGCCGTTGTTGTCCAACGCCTTGAGATATCCGTTCAGCCTGTCTATGGTGTTGCTGATGTTCTCGGGGCCTACTATGTACAGAATCCGCCTGTGACCCTTGTTTATCAGAGACTGCGTGACATCGTACTGGGACTGGAAATCGGAGTGGAGGATGGAATGTCCCGTGATTCCCTCAACGTGGCGTCCTACAAAATAATATGGAACTGAGATTGTCCTGTAAATCTTCTGGCAGACATCGTCATGGAAAACGGGGACGATGAGTATTCCGGCAACCTTCATGGAGACGAAAGTCTTCATGTAGTCGGCTTCACGCTCGGGGAATTCGTCCGTGTTCAGGAGGAGGATGCGATATCCGGCCTGCTTGGCTGTTTCCTCTATCCCTCTTACGACCTCGGCAAAGAACGGATTCGAGGAATCACCGGAAATGATTCCGATCTCGTTCGAAGTGCCCTTCCTCATGAGGGCGGCAGCTGAGTTTCTGACATATCCCATCATCTCCGCGGTCTCGCAGATGGTCCTGCGTGTGTTCTCGGACAGCTTCTTGTCTCCACGCAACGCGCGTGACACAGTATTAATAGAGAAGCCGGTCTTTTCTGCGATATCTTTCAACAAAACACTCATCAGATACAGATTACCACCGAAATGTTGACAAAACAAGGGTAATTTTACGTAATTCTTTATTTCATAAAAAATTATTAGATTAACGTTAACCCTGCAAGGGTATAATTATGCAAGAACAGATCTTTGTTTGTGTGACAAAATGTGTATGTTTTTTTTCGTGGTAAAGGGAGGTAAAAGTGAAATAAAAATTTTAGTTGACTATGTGCCGGCATTCGCTATAGTATTATCCTGATTGGTTTTCTAACCTCAGGATTTGGAGTTAAAACATGAAAAAAATCATTCTGTTCGCACTGATACTGTGCGTCTCTGTTGCGGCACTTTGTGCTTCAAATAACGTTTGGACTTTCACTGCATCACCTTTTGCAGCTCAGTTCTATTCATCATCGCTGGGTTCTAACAGAACCTCAGACTCCGGATATGGATTCAAAGTAGGGTACAGATACCATCTGGGCTCATTCCTTCTCGGAGCTGATGCGTCCTACCATAATTACGAATACATAGTCAACGGAAATCCCGTCAGGCTGGGTAGCCTTCAGCTGCTCGCCAAGGTCGGCGGAAAGGTCTCTATCCAGAGGATGGACCTTAACGCAGATATCGGCGTAGGAGCCAACGTCGGTATTTCCAGACTTTCAACCAACTATAACCTGATGGTCGGAGGAAATGTCTCCGCATCATTCTTTGTATCTCAGAACGTTGCCCTGACAGGTGGAGCAGATGCTTACGTGGAATGGTCAAAGGCCGAAGACTCCGAGTTCAAATCGGTTCTGTGGAGCATCGTCCCGTCAATCGGTCTCGAGATTGAACTGTAAGGGGAGGCAGAAATGAAAAACAAGATCAGATTTGCAATTACAGCATTGGCATTGGTTCTTTTCGCTGCATGTTTCTTTGTTGCATGTAGCGATGATGT
>CADBOI010000024.1 GCA_902796335.1 uncultured Spirochaetales bacterium | reverse complement strand
TTTCGCCCTGTGGGAGAACATCTCATATGTGACCATGTACGGATTCACCACGGCTCTGGTCAGGGCCGTCACAGCAGTTCCCGGACACGCCTGCTTCGGTGTTTTCATGGGTGTCTTCTATTCCCTTGCAAAGAGCAACGACTACATCGGCGAAACCGGAAAGAGCAAGCTTTTCAGCTGCCTTGCGGTGATTGTTCCCGTCCTTCTTCACGGAGCATACGACTACATAGCATCGATGGAGACCCAGGATTTCAGCTGGACATTCATCATCTTCGTCGTCGTGCTGTTCGCCATCTCATTCCTGCTAGTGAACCAGATGTCCAAGAACGACAGATACCTTTCCCGCCGTCCCTGGTTGAGATAATTCCCTATCTGCGTAACAAACAAGCGGACTTTCGGAAACGAAAGTCCGTTTTCGTTTCCGCAACGTTTTTATTTACAAAACCGTAAGCTCTGATTATACTTTTCCTGTAGACCGATCATAGGAGGGTATACCATGGACGACCTCAATCTGACCATGTTCAAGCAGTACGACATCAGAACCAGACACAATGCAATCAACGATATGCAGAAGGAAAGGCTCTACAACGCAATTGCCGTCTATTTCAGGGATTGCGTCAAGGCGAAATCCGTGGTCATAGGCCGAGATGCCCGCCTGTACGTTCCGGAGCTGGCCGAAGGTCTTGCCAGAGTCTGCCGCAAGGCCGGAATCGAGGTTCTGATCAACCCGCTTCCAATCTCAACCTGTCAGTTCTACTACTCATGCATGAAACACCGTGACAGCGCCGGCGTCATGGTCACCGCATCACACAACCCCGCTGAATACATCGGACTCAAGCTCCTTGCCCCCGAAGTCTCCCCCATCGCATACGGATGCGGACCCGAAGGTGGCATCGTGAAGATAAAGGAACTTTACATGGCCGATGCCAGAGTCGAGGGCGACAAGAAAGCCAAGATGGTGGTCATCAACCATCTTGAGGACTACATCAACTACTGCATGAAGCTTTCCGGAGTCCATGAAGGAAGCCTCAAGGGAACAAGAATCCTCCTCGAGTTCCTCAACGGATCAGCCGGAAGCGAGATGGCTCTTGCCTTCCAGAGAGCCGGTGCCGACATCGAGATCAGAAACGTCGTTCCCAACGGATTCTTCCCGCAGGGAGACCCGAACCCGATTATCGAAACCTCCATTGCCCCGGCAAGAGCAGCCATGAAGGAAGGGAACTTCGACTTCGGTTTCTGCTTCGACGGAGACGGCGACAGAGTTGACCTCATGGCCCCCAACGGCGAGCAGATCGTTCCCGGTCTGAACATGTCCATCATCGTGAAGAAGATGATCGACATCTACAAAGGAAAGAAGATGGACGTCTATGCCGATGTCAAGGCAATCCCCCTCTCACTGTGCGAGATTGCAAAAAGCGGAGTCAAAGTCCACATCATCAGAAACGGACATTCCTTCATCAAGGAGAAACTCAAGGAGAACTGCGACAACGGATACTTCGCGGCCGAAGAGGAAAGCGCCCACTACTACATGAACTACCCGTTCGACATCGACGATTTCTCAAAGGGATTTGCCGCAATCGAATCCACACTCTTCATCGCCCTTCTCAGCTCCAGATGCTATAGGGAGAATCCCGAGGCATATCAGAAGGCCTACAAGCTCCAGACATCGCTTTTCAGAGAGCGCGAGTGGCCGCTTCACTGCGAGGCCGCACCTGAGAAGATGCCCCAGCTTATGGACGAAGTGGAAGCCAGAATGGTGGAGCTGGGTGCAACCGTGATCAAGGACATGGACGACGGAACGGACCTGGATGCCTGCCTGATGAGATTCAACCTTCCTTTGACATTCAGTGCGGACTATTCGCTCGAAGGAACAAAATGGGTTCAGGTGGCACAGAGGATCTCACGCAGCGAGGAAGCCATGTGCCGCTGGGAAGTCGTTTCCAACGACCATGACGAGTGCGAGAAGTTCAACGGATACATAAAGGAAATCACCGACAGATATGTGAAGGCCGGCTGGGCCCACTATTGAGGCGCGGATGGATATCAACGAAAGAAGACGCCAGATCACTGAAATCCTCTCAGTCCCCGGGTACGTCACCGTGGAGGACCTTGCCCAGAAGCTCAACGTATCTTCCGTCACAATCAGGTCAGACCTGACGGCGCTGGAGAAGACCGGAGCCCTAGTCAGAACCCACGGCGGAGCGATGAGCGCGGAAAAGAAAAGCACGGCAAGGCTTCTGTCGGAAACAATGACAGAATACGGAAAACAGAAGAAGGCCATCGCCGCCAGGGCCGCGGGATTCATCACCGAAGGAAGCACCATAATCGTGGATTCAGGATCTACGACAGTACATCTTCTTGAATATGTCTCCGGCAAGAACATCACCGTGGTGACAAACTCCATCCCTGCCGTGGACAGGCTCAAGGAAGATCCTTCGGTGGAGGTCTTCATCATCGGAGGAAGCCTGAAGCGTTCCTACATGGGAACCATAGGACCTCTGGCCAACAACGCCATGTCGCTCCTGAACGTCGATGTCTATTTCATGGGCGCCGCAAACTACAACAAGGACGGCATAACCTCCACCAACCTGATGGAGGCCGAACTCAAACGGGCCATGATGAAGGCAGCGGACAAGGTTGTCTTCCTTGCCGATTCATCCAAATACGGCCGCAAGGCGTTCGCCTCGCTGTGCCTCTGGGATGAGATCGATGCCTTTGTCACGGATTCCATAGACCCGGATTTCCGGGCCTTCCTCGAGGACAAGGGAATAGAGGTCATTACAGCCGATCAGTTCTGAATGACGTTGATCTCCGGAACAGGCAGGTTGATGTTGTTGCGCTCGCACATGAGCTTGAGTTCCTTGTTGAAGACAGGTTTTATCTCTTTGGCAGTCATGTGATGGCAGAGAATCACGAATGAAAGCACCACAGCGTCTCTCTCGAATTGCTTGATACCCTTGAATTTCGGTCCGACAATGGAAGAATCCTTGGAAATCTCTCTAAGTTTATCTCCTATGCTTGGAAGCTCCTTCTCCAGAACCTTCTCGATCTGCTCGATCGGCATGGACCAGTCTACGGACAACTCTGCAGTGATGATATCGATCCTGTCCGAAGACAGAGTGATGTGGTTCCTGAACTCGTTGTTCCTGACCGTCTTGATTCCTTCCTGCCATTTGAGCCTGATTGTCCTGACACCGATACTCTGGATGATTTCGGGCTTGCCGTCGAACATTACCATGTCTCCGTTATGGACGACGCCCTCGAGCGTCATGATCAGACCGGCAAGGATATCGGCCACAATCGTCTGGCATCCGATACCGAAGATCACTCCGACCGCTCCTCCGGTGAACGTCAGTGCCTTGGTGTTGACTCCGAAATATGACAGACAGAGGAAAACACCGATGATGGAGAGGATATAGACATTGAAGTGGTCCAGAAGACTGCACAGAGTCTCTCCTTTGGATCGTGATGCACGGGCAATCCAGAACAACAACTTGTGGATCACCAGCTTTGCGACTACAAGAATACCTATGCCCATCAGACATCTGGTGATTGAATACAGATTGACTCCGTTGTCCCATTCACCATTGACGCAGTAGTACCAGATAGAATTCGTAGTTGCGATCTGAGACTGGACCAGAATAGTCGCTATGGTCAGAATCAGGACATATCTGGACAGAATCGCGAACTTCTGTCCGGGAGCCTTGTCCTTCCACTTCCTGCAGTCTTCCGGCCACCTGCTTTCAAAGAAAAGCGGGTTCCTTCTCTGCATGTTGCCCATAAGAAGCTCAACCTCATCCTCGAAGCTGGAAAACACAGCTTTTGTTCTCGCAGTTCCCACCGGTATTACTCTGGCATCCTTGAACAGGTTCTTCCGTTTCCTGAAGACCAATATCACAGCAGCCACGAATGCGGTTGAAAGAGAGACAGCAATGGACACAGATACAAGTCTTATGAAATCAATGGTGAGCTGAGGCTTCATTACAACGAAGAAGTGCTCCCCGCTCCTCTTGACCGAGGCAAAATAGAGCCGTTTGTTCACAATGATGTTTCCGTTGAAGTTGTCCGTTATCTTGCCCTCGTCCATACCCAGCACAGAGATGTTCTTGCCCTTGTAGTCGAACGAGCCGTCACCAATCACATAGCCGCCATTGACTATCGTAGCCATGTAGCAGATGTCCATCGTGTTGCTGTCTATGGCCATTATGCAGGAGTCTTCCGTGAGGCTGACCTGTCTGAAAGCACTCATGTAACCCAGGTTGGAACCTATTGTCTGAGGCTCCAGCGGGTTGGTCATGGTCAGAAGGACACCATCTCCGTCACCCTGCTCATCAGTCATTGAGATTCCAACAGTTTCCAGGGTTTCGCCCATCAGCTCCTTGTATTCGGGTGCCGTGACAACCTCCATCCTACCCTCGAGGAGAGCATAGAACGGAGATTCGGAATCGATCTTGATTTTGTCGTATCTGGAATTGGTCAGAAGCAGCTCTCCATCTCCGTTGAAGAGATAAAGGTACCTGATGTCCATATTTCTGCTGAGGTTGTCTATGTAGCCGCGTGTTACGGTTCCCCTCTCAGTGTGGTTGAGAATGCATTTGACCATCCTTGCACGGGTAAGGTATTCACCGTCGAACCAGTTCTGAAGCTCGTCCTTGGCGTTTTCGTTCTCTTCCATGAACTGCGCAACGCTGTTGACCTTGGTCTTGCAGTATCTGAACTTGTATGAATAGGAGGAAAGCGAGTTGAGATATGTGTTGAACAGGAACACGCTGCATATCACCAGTATTCCCGCAACCACAAGTTTGTCGGATAGGACCCTGTACTTTCCATCCACTTCCAATCCGGACTCGAAACCCGCATACAGCAGGGCATAGAGAATGAAAAGCCCCGATGTCAGACCGATAAGGAGCTCGGTCAGAAGAGTGGCGCCCAAGGCATCAGCCGTCACCTCGCTGACAGGAAGAAGGGCCAGAATCACCTCATCATCAATGTCCAGACGGGTCGCAAGCTTATCCACACCGCCAACCTTTACGGTTTTAACCTTATATGCATCCGTAAAGGCAGACTGAAGATCCTCGACACTTGAGATCCATCCGAATCCCGACACGTTCAGCCCGATGCTTCCGATTGTCTCTCCGACGAGTTTCTCATCAGCACAGGACAGGATCTCTCCGTCCCTGGTTCTCACAGCAATGAGACTTCCGCTGTTTCCGATGGTGATTTTCTGGAGTGCCTTACTCCAGTCAAAGTGCTCCATGACTTCCTGCTGAGCCGAAGACTCATCGTTGGTGATGGCAATCAGCCAATGGTCACCCACACCCCAGGAATAAGCTTTTCCTGAGATGTCCATGCAGCCCTCGGACAGATATGCTTTCTGCATGTAGTTGCTGAGTCCGGACAAGTCATCCAATTTATCCGAGACGCTCTTGTAAAGCCTCTGATCCAGAACAGCCTCGATTTCTTCGACACTGTAGTTCAGTTTCACGAACTCGGATTCCGGTCCATAGATAAGGTTACCGCTTCTGTCAACGACAACTAGGCCGTCGATGCCGGCTACGGATGTGAAATCATCAAGAAACGGCTTGGCCTGCTCTATCGTATCGAAATCCTGAAGCTTGAAGGCGGCCGCCTTCAGTTTTGACATCAGAACCTTCAGTCCGCCGATATCAGAATACATATCGTTCTCGATTATCGACGGAATCTGCTTTGATATGTTCTCGGCCTGCTCGACCAGTTCGCCCTTGGCCTTGTTTGTGTAAAGGCCTTCCTCAACTTCATAGAACACGAACGCCGAGACCAACATGAAGATGATCCATATTGCGACTATCAGAGCCTTTCCCTTGAACACTTTGATTTCCATAATATGTCTCCGAATATGAGGCCATTATATATGTCTTTTACGGTACTATCCAAGAACAATCTTTAAAAGGACCCCGGTGTTGCTTATCTGGCTAAAGTTCCAACCGCATATTGACCAGTTCCTGGAAGCCGGAAATCCGTGAGTTGAATCCCTTTGGATTACGCCCGAACTCCACAAAACCAAAGCCCCGGTACAAGGAGATTGTCCCGTCAACAACGGCAAGAATCTCTATCTCGTTCGGACTCTCCGTCTTTTCTTTCAGAAACTGACATTCCTGCTGTGGATCAAAACTGTTTTCATCAGGATATGACAGCAGATAATCAGTCTCGGCATGTGCGGCATTGAAAATCTCAAAAACAACGTCCCCATCTGATTCGTCACCATTTCTCAGCCACGCTTCTTTTCCGTTTTTCAAGGTGATTCTCTGGTTAAATCTCATCTGTCACCCTCCGTACGCAGTTCGGACAGATTCTTTTCCTTCTCGAAAAACGCCTTGTTGATCTGTTCGAATTCTTGCTCAGTACAAGCCTCGCGACATTTGGGTTCAAAAGACCGGGTGACCTCAAAGCACTTCTTCATGTTCTCGCAAAGATAATCCGGACATCCGGCGCATGTGCTGATACCCAGGTCCTCACAGCACTTCACCACGCGGTACCTGCACCAGTTCTCAGGCTTGCATCCCGTGCAGGAAATCTCCTGATTGGCAACAACATGATCCCTGTATCCGATTCTCATCCAGAGTTCTGCCGTATGGCGCAACTGTTCATCCGTCTTCTCAAACGGATGAGCAACATATCTGGGACATGCCGAGCAGTCATTACCGCAGGCAGCTATTATCCTTTCCGATGTCATTCGCTGATTCATAAAACCTCACCGACCCTAGTCACCAGCTTCATGAACTTCATCAGCTTTACGAACCTCACGAAGTTCAGTAGCTTCAGCAGCTTTACCAAAACCTTCCAATTCTGCCAAAAAGACGGATAGTCAGATTCTTCCCTTCCAATAGTTCAGCTTCGGCAGCATCTGTTTCATGTAGGTTCTGACCTGTTCTTCCGAGAAGTTCTCGTTTGCCATATGAGTCACACAGACATCTATTAATTTATCCATGTCATCGTAGGTATATTTGCCGTCAGCATAACACCACTTGCAGTAATCCTCGTTGAAGCTTCCGTCTTTCTCCCTGCTGATAAAATCGTCCTCAGCCAAGGGCATTCCGCAGCACTGACAGATCAATTGCCTCGGAGACCCCAGAAGCGTGTTTATTGAAATATTGAATTCCCGTGAAAGAACCTGCAGAGTATCCGTGCTAGGCTGTGTCTCCCCTGTTTCCCAGCGGCTCACTGCCTGTCTGGTGACCATCGCACGTTCGGCCATCTGATCCTGTGTCAGATGATTGCGCTCTCTGAGATTTCTGAGAATATCCTTGATTTCCATATCATTTTCCTCACTTGCAGCACCAGTATAGTCCCACAAAGAATAAAAAGAAAGAAACGCGTAGTTGCGTCACCACCAAGCCCCAGTCTGCCAGAATTGGAAGGTTTTGGTGAGGCTGCTGAAGCTCCTGAACTTCGTGAGGTTCGTAAAGTTGATGAAGTTCGTGAGGCTCACGAGGTTCATTAAGCTGGTGAGTCTCATGAGCTTGGTGAACCCTACCAAATTATGGAAACACTTAACTATTTTTTTCTCGCGTGACACTTCTGTTTTTTCCATTATCATCTCCCGAAATCACACCTTCACTGCTTAAACAGTAACCTTGACTTCTCTACCTAGATACAGAGTCTGAATTCCGTTTATTTGGCGTCTTTGAAGATTACTTCTCTGCCGGCTCCCACTTGCAGCGGACAGGAGATACAATCGAGCCCTCCTGCTTCATGGCTGCCATGGCCTTGTCCACAACCTTTCGGTCCAAACCTGTCAGTTCCGCAATTTTGCCTGCATTCAGAGGTTCGCCTGCTTTCTTCATTGCCTCAAGGATTACTTTCTTCTCTTCCATTTCAATCAGATCCTTATCATAATTAGCATAGTTGCCTTCACTTCTATTATTCGCAACAACAGTGATTATAATTCAGGATAGAAGGAGAAATCAAAAACAAATGATATTAACCAGCCAACTGGAGAAAAACCATGTCAAAGCTTAAAGAAGAATATGACCTTTTTCAGGAAGAAAAACAGAGATGGCTTTCGAAACCGATGGCGCGGAAATACTTTCTCAATCAGGAAGAGCGCTATATGCATCCATTCAGGATATTCGGAAACGTCTGGTATGTAGGTGACAGTTGGGTCTGTGTTCACCTAATTGACACGGGAGATGGGCTTCTGCTTCTGGATGGAGGAAACTCCGGGGCAACTGCAATGCTGGTCAATGCCATCTGGGAAGCGGGTTTCAAACCGGCAGACGTAAAGTGGATGGTCATATCACATGGTCATCTTGACCACATTGGAAGTGCAATGTTCTTCAAGCGGATGTTCGGAACAAAACTGTATCTAGGCGAACCTGATGCACGGGACTTCAGAGAACATCCTGAGCTTTCCCTTATTCAGGATGCAGGGTTGCTTTATGACGATGTATTTGACGTTGATTACGAGATAAAAGACGGAGATCTGATCAGGTTCGGAAATACTGAAATACAATTCTATCTGGTACCCGGGCACACACATGGGGTGATTTCTGCATTCTTCGATGTCAGTGACGGCAATCAGACCCTCAGAGCCGGCTATTTCGGGGGATTCGGTTTCAACACAATGCAGAAGGACTTCCTTCTTGATATCGGAGATACATCTTTCGAGACACGCAAAATCTACCTGGACTCTCTTGCCAAGGTCAGGGATCAGAAGGTGGAGCTTTTCCTGGGTAACCACTGTGTCAACAACAGGACTCTGGAGAAGGCTTCGATGGTGAAAAACGGATGCAAAGACAACCCGTTCATTAACAATACCGAGTGGCGAGAGTATCTTGATCAAAAACGAGATGAGATGCTCAGAATGCTGGCAGACCCTGCTCAGAACTGAGTTTCCGGAACCAAATAAGCTGATCTTTAAATAAAACTTACCGTCTCATCCAAAGGTTTTCGGCTGGCATGAGTCGGACCTGGCTGTGTTCCATCAGCAGCATACCCCAGGTCTATAAAAGCCATAACATCTTCATTTTCGGGAAGTCCGAAAGTCGCCTTCACTTTATCCGGATCAAAAAAGTTAACCCAGCAGCTGTCAACGCCAACGCTCTTGGCCGCCAACAACATGTGCGTAGCGATAATGGATGCATCCTCAATGCCGGAGTCAGGCTATCGATCTTTGCCTTTCCCTCTTCAGACTGAACAACATAGATATGCTGTTCCTGATTGTTTTTTGCCGTTGGAGCA
>CADBOI010000023.1 GCA_902796335.1 uncultured Spirochaetales bacterium | reverse complement strand
TCCTCCATGCTCGTAAGAATCCACGCGCCAGAGCACTCTGGACAGGAACTGGCAGAGCTCCTCCTGAGGTACATCGGATCCGTTTCTAAGCTCGTTCGCCACATAACCTGAGATGAAGACATCGGGACGGGAGATGACCGTCTTTCCGAAGCTGTAGCTCACAAGTGTCTTCTCGCCGAAGCAGCCGTCGATCTCTCCGGGGCTCTTCACGTAGAAATTCGGAATCATCGGCATGCGGTTTCCGTCAGACTTGTCACCGATCGACATCTTCTCCCACGAAGTGTATGAGGCGATGATTCCGGTGACCGTGAAAGGAGTCCTGGAGGTGTCCACACAGAGATAGCTCATTTCAGGGTTGATTGCAGGAGCAAGCTTATGAAGGCCCTCCACTGTGAACGGAATGGGTTTTTCCAATCTCAGGCGGTGCGCATATACGAACGTGTCCAGATAGTCGGCATCCTCGGGAAGGAAGCATACCCTGAAGGAGGAGAAACGCAGCTCGTCACGTATGCAGCTGGCGTTGAGAAGCGTCGAGCAAACCGAATTCAGGACCTCCTTTGAAGGAAGGACCTGCTCATCTTCCGTGATGAAGACGTTTTTATTGTAGTAATCGCAGAACGAATCCACGAAATTCATTATTTCCTGCATAATTCCGTTACATTATAATCTGATAGCCAGAATCATGAAAGAGTGAAAAAACAGGGCCGTTGAATACGGCCCCGCTTAATGTTATCTCTGAACTCTTCCGGATCCGTCGCCCTTGCACAGAGCCTCGACCTCGCTCCTTCTTGTAAGGTTGAAGTCTCCGGGAATCGTGTGCTTCAGGGCTGAGGAAGCCACTGCGAAGTTGAGCGCGAACTCCTCGTCCTCATAGTTCAGAAGACCGAAGATGATTCCGGCTGCAAAGCTGTCGCCTCCGCCTACCCTGTCCACTATGTCGTTCATCTCGTAGTGGCGTGAGTGGTAGAAACCGGTCTTTCCGTTGAGAGCGGCGCTCCAACCGTTTCTGTCGGCGCTTTTTGACTCTCTGAGAGAGACAGCGACATGTGAGATGTTCGGGAACTGCTTCTTCACTTCCGCAGTCAGTACCTTGTACACGTCAGTGTCGATCTTTCCGGATGTGACGTCCACAGGTGCCGAGATGTCCAGGCACTTCTGGATATCCTCCTCGTTTGCGATGATCACATCGGCATATCTTGTAAGTTCCCTCATGACCTCCGGAGCCGTCTTTCCGTACTTCCAAAGCTTCTTGCGGTAGTTCAGGTCAATGGAGACCTTCGCTCCGGCCTTCTTTGCAGCCTTCATTGCCGCAAGGGCGCAGTCGGCGCAGCTCTGGCTGACAGCAGGCGTGATTCCTGTGACATGGAACCAGTCGGCATCGGCCATGATCGCATCGAAGTCGAAATCGGACGGCTTGGCCTTTGCAATGCAGCTGTCTGCTCTGTCATAGACCACAAGGCTCGGTCTCTGGTCAGCACCGGTCTCCAGGAAGTAGATTCCAACCCTTCCGCCGTCGACCATGTTGATGCGGCTCACATCGACGCCGTGTTTTCTGATCTCTGAAAGAGCCCCTTCTCCGATTGCGTTCTTCGGAAGGGCTGTCACGAACTGGGCATGCTCTCCGAAAATGGAGAGAGAGACGGCGACGTTGGCCTCTCCGCCACCGAATGTGGCCTCGAGAAGCGGAGACTGGAAGAATCTCTCGTGCTCGGGAGACTTCAGGCGCAGCATGATCTCACCGAAGGTGACGATCTTGTGGACACTCTTGTCAGCCGGCTTCTGCTCTGCCTTCGGCTTATCCTTTGCTTCGCAGCAGCAGCCCTTGGCGCTTCTGAAGTCATGGATGGCACCAACTGCCTGTCTGCAAAGACCTGTGATGGTCTGCCAGTCCTCTTTCTCGATCATGTCGCCCTTGGCCATCCACGAACCGCCGACTGCGACAACATAGGGAGACTTGGCATACTCGGCGAGGTTTGCCATGGAAATGCCGCCGGTTGTCATGAATCTGACGTTGGGGAACGGTCCGCAGAGGTCCTTGATCATCTTCACACCGCCGGAAGACTCCGCAGGGAAGAACTTCAGGACGTTAAGCCCGAGTCCCACCGCTGCCTGGACCTCGCTTGCGGTGCAGACGCCTGGGAAGACCGGGATGTCGTGCTCCTGACACCATCTGACAAGGTTCTCGTCAAGCCCGGGAGAGACGATGAACTTAGCACCGGCGTCGATTGCCTTCTTAGCCTGCTCGATGGAGAGGACGGTTCCCGCTCCGCACATCATCTGTGGATAAGCCTTGCAGATCCTTCTGATGGACTCCTCGGCTGCCGAGGTCCTGAAAGTGACCTCTATGCACGGGATTCCGCCATCCAGAAGGGCCTCTGCCAGGGGAACGGCCTTTTCGGCGTCCTTGAGGACGATCACAGGGACTACTCCGAGTTTCTCAATTGTATTCATCAGGTTCTCAGCCATGTCAAAGTCCTCACTTTCCTTCGAAATATCTCTTTGCATTGTTGAACGATATATCCTGGACCATGCCTTCTACCAGGTCGAAGTCAGCAGGAATCTCGCCGTCCTCGATCCATGTTCCGAGCATGTTGCACAGAATCCTTCTGAAGTACTCGTGTCTCGGGTATGAGAGGAACGAGCGGCTGTCTGTGAGCATTCCGACAAACCTGGACAGAAGTCCCAGATTGCCCAGAACCTTCATCTGCTCGGTCATTCCGTCGATATGGTCGCAGAACCACCAGGCGCTTCCCATCTGGATCTTTCCCGGGACATCGCGCTGGAAGCAGCCCATCAGGGTGCCGATCGGATAGTAGTCCTTCGGATTCAGAGTGTAGATGATGGTCTTGGGAAGAGCGTTCCTGCTGTCCAGAGTATCCATGAACCTTGAGAGGTTGTGTGCGATCTCCCTGTCGGTGACAGCATCATATCCCGTATCCGGTCCAAGGGCCTTGAAACCTCTTGAGTTGTTGTTTCTTGAGGACTGCATGTGAAGCTGCATGACGATTCCCCTCTTCGCATACTCCTCGGCAAGGGACATGAGGATGAAAGACCTGTAGATCTCGGCCTCTTCGGCTGAAACGGGCTTTCCGGCTCTGGCCTTGAGGAAGATCTCGCTGACCTTGGCATCGCTTGCGGGAGCATATGGAGGAACCACAATGGCATGGTCTGTTGCAAGGCATCCGTTCTGGATGAACCAGTCAAGACGCTTGGAAAGCGCGCTCAGGACATCTGCCGGAGTCGAAATCTTCACTTCTGAAGCATTTGCCAGCCTGTCGATGTACTCGTTGAAACCTGCGGCGTCTATGTTCATTGCCTTGTCCGGTCTGAACGAAGGGATGACCTTTGTGGGAGTCTTTCCGGCTTTTCTGATGGCGGCATGGAACTCAAGGCTGTCTGCGGGATCGTCTGTGGTGCCGACGGCGTAGACGTTGAATTTCCTGAAGATTCCGTATGCATCGAGGTCCGGATCCTCCTTGAGTTTCCTGTTTGCCTCGTCATAGATCTCGCGTGCGGTCTTGGGGCTGAGCGGTGTGTCTATGCCGAAGAACCTCTGAAGCTCCAGATGGGACCAGTGGTACAGCGGGTTTCCGATTGCATGTGCAACGGTGTCCGCATAGTTGAGAAATCTCTGGAAATCGTCCCCTTCCTTCTCGTCGTAACCGTTTGACCTCATCTGTCTCCACTTGTAGTGGTCGCCGTAGAGCCATGCGCTTGTGATGCTGGGCTCTCTCTTGTTGTCTGCAATTTCCTGTGGAATCAGGTGGCAGTGGTAGTCGAATATCGGCATCTGCTTGGCGTATTCGTGATACAGCCTGACAGCGCTCTCGTTGCTCAGAAGGAAGTTCTCATCCATAAATCTCTTCATATCGCTCTCCCTTTAAGAATTGAACTTTTCGCGGTTGATCCAAAGCCCCAGAGCGGGGTTCGGAATGTAGAAGATCTCCTCACCGTCAACGGTGTTGTAGCCGTATTTGAGCTTCTCGGGATCATACTTCTTGGAAAGCTCCTCGTAGGATGCCGGAATGAATCCCACATCCCGGATCTCCTCCTGGGAGATGTCCCTGACTGCATAGGTGATGGAGAAACGGCCATCGCTCGAACCGTGGATCAGGTGAGCGGCGACTCCCATGTTGGCCTGGAGGTCCTCGTTCCCGTTGAGAAGCTCCAGAGTATGGATCCTGCCCTTGTATCCGTACTTGCGGATCAGGGCGTCATTTGTCTTGTCCTCACCGAACTTGTCCACCGCAGGAGCAAGGACAATGAGCTGTCCGCCGTCTGCAATGGCCATTCTTGTGCGGTACACAGCCTTGTTTCCGAGCCATGTGCTGTGGAACTCCTTCTCGTTGAGGTATACTACACACTTCTTGATTCCGGTCTCCACATAGTCGATGTTCAGCTCCTGTGAAAGCTTGACGGCATCCTCAAGAGGCTTTCTGCCCTCTCCGATGAACAGACCGTGGGTCTGGATGACATCGTTCGGAGCCGTGCAGACGGTGAGCATCCAGAGGATGTTGGCCTTCTTGGAGAGATAGTGCTCCAGAGCATAGTCGAAAATGCGTCTGACAGGTGTATAGTCGCGACCCATCATCCTTTCCATGCCGTAGACGGCACCAATTATGTGGCTCTGGTTGATCATGTCAGATCCGCCGGCACCGACAAACAGGTTCTTCGCCTGGTTCGCCATGCCAATTACCTCGTGAGGGACAACCTGACCGATCGAAAGAACAAGGTCGAATGACGGATCAAGGACCATCCTGTTGACCTCAACGGCCACTCCCTTCTTCCACAGTCCCTCGGTGACCTCGGAAACGAACGAGGCGGGAACCTCGCCGATGTTGACCACGTCATGACGCCAGTCATGGGCATGGAACTTTGAAAGCGGGATGTCCCCGTACATGGCCTTGATCTCTTTCTCGGTCATGGGGACGTGTGTTCCCAAGGCCTCCAGAAGCTCCACTCCGACGTTGTTCTCAACACACCAGTGGTAGGCGATGTTGGCGATCAGGCCTGCGTTGGAGAAGCATCTGGTGAAGTCTGGGACCACCATCAGTATCTTCTTGGGCTTTCTCTGCTCCAGAGCAGAGATCACCATCGATTTTATCTCTTTTTCATTAAGCATAGGATTTCCTTCTGTTTCCCCGGTAAAAAACAGTTCCACCCGCATCTGCGGATGGAACCTTCTCAATCATGCGTTGTAAGTGGATGCAGAAGTGCTTCCGCCTTCTCCGGTCCAGTTCGTGTGGAAGAACTGGCCCCTGTCGTGGTCCACTCTCTCGTATGTGTGGGCACCGAAGTAGTCTCTCTGGGCCTGAAGCAGGTTTGCAGGGAGTCTGTCGGTGGTATAGCCGTCGAAATAGCTCAGTGCGCTTGCGAAAGCCGGTGTCGGGATTCCGCACAGGGCTGCGTTTGCGACAACCTTTCTCCAGGACGGGAGCAGGCTCTCGACCAGAGACTTGAAGTACGGGTCCAGAAGCAGGTTCGAAAGCTCAGGATTCTTGTCGAAGGCTTCCTTGATCTTTCCGAGGAATGTGGAACGGATGATGCATCCGCCTCTCCACATCAGGGCGATTCCGCCGTAGTTGAGCTTCCAGCCGTAGTTCTTGGCCGCAGCCTTCATCAGGACATAACCCTGGGCATAGGAGATGATCTTCGAGGCGAGAAGAGCCTTTCTGATGTCCTCGATCATGGCCTTCTTGTCGCCGGTGTACTTCTCTCTCTTGACCTTGTACTCGACACTGGCCTCCACACGCTCGGCCTTCATTGCAGAAAGGCATCTTGCGAAGACGGCCTCACCGATAAGTGTGAGAGGAACACCCTCGTCCAGAGCGGCGATTCCGGTCCATTTTCCTGTTCCCTTCTGTCCTGCTGTGTCGAGGATCTTGTCTACCAGAGGCTTTCCATCCTCGTCCTTTTTGGCAAGGATCTCGCTTGTGATCTGGATCAGATAGCTGTCGAGCTCTGTCTTGTTCCAGGCTGTGAACACCTCGTGCATCTCGTCCGGTGTCATTCCCAGAAGGTCCTTCATGAGCTGGTAGGCCTCGCAGATGAGCTGCATGTCACCATACTCGATTCCATTATGGACCATTTTGACGAAATGTCCGGCACCGCCGTTTCCGACCCAGTCGCAGCAGGGACTTCCGTCCTCGACCTTGGCGCTGACGGCCTGGAAGATCGGCTTTACAAGAGGCCATGCGGCATCAGATCCGCCGGGCATCATCGACGGTCCCTTGAGTGCTCCCTCCTCACCGCCGGAAATACCGGTTCCGATGTAAAGAAGGCCCTTTGACTCGACATATTCACATCTCCTGATTGTGTCGGGGAAGTGGCTGTTTCAGCTGTCGATGATGACATCACCCGGCTCGAGGACGGGGATGAGCTTCTCGATGAAGTCGTCGACAGCCTGTCCGGCCTTGACCAGAAGCAGGACCTTTCTGGGTCTCTCCAGATTGTCCACCAGTTCCTGGATGCTGTGGCAGCCGATGATGTTCTTGCCCTTGGCTCTTCCGCTTGTGAAGGCATCAACCTTCTCGACAGTTCTGTTGAAAACAGCGACTGTGAAGCCCTTGGACTCCATGTTCATGACAAGGTTCTCACCCATTACGGCAAGACCGATAAGACCGATATCTGCTTTCTTCTTCATGTTTTAACTCCTTTTACCTCTTGACCCTAGCGTTGCCCTTGTAGATTGAGAGAATCTGATCCTCATCTGCCGGTGTTCCGTAATCCGAAAGGACGGTTGTAGCAAGAACGCCTGTTGCCCAACCGAACTTGATCCAGTCCTCTTCAGCCTTTCCTGCAAGGATGGCATACAGAAGGCCGCCGACAAAGCCGTCGCCGCCGCCGATCCTGTCCATGACCTGGATCGGTCTGGGAAGCTCCTCATACCAGTTGTCGCCGACGCTGACAAGTGCGCCCCAGTTGTGCTCGTTTGCACTGACAACCTCTCTGAGGGTTGTTGCGTAAACCTGGGCGTTCGGATAGGACTTCTTGACCTCTCCGATCATACCCTTGAACTGCTCGATCTTGTTTGCAAGATCCTTTCCGCCGGCCTCGGGACCCTTCATTCCCAGACAGAGCTGGAAATCCTCTTCGTTTCCGACAAGGATGTCGGCAACGGATGCAATCTCGCTGAAGGCTGCCGAAAGCTCGGCCTCCCTGCCCTTCCAGAAGCTTGCCCTGTAGTTCAGGTCGAATGCGATAAGGGTTCCGTTCTTCTTTGCGGCCCTTGCGACATCCAGACAGAACTGGGTTGTCTCGTGGCTGAGGGCTGCGATCAGACCTGAGAGGTGGAGGATTCTGACTCCGTCTTCCTCGAAGATCTTCTTGAGGTCGAAATCGGATGCCTTGAGCGTTCTTCCTACCTCACCGGACCTGTCGTTCCAGACTCTGGGTCCGCGGCTTCCGAAACCGCTGTCGGCGATGTTGAACTGGTGTCTGTAGCCCCATGCGCCGCCCTGCTCGACTTCCGGTCCGGTATACTCGATGTTCCTGAACCTGAGCTCTGACTTGATGAACGAGGCGATCGGACTTTCCTTGACGAAGGTCGTCAGGACCATGGTCTTCAGACCGAGTGAAGCGGAGACGTTGAGGACGTTGCTCTCTGCACTTGTTGCCTGAAGCTCGAAAAGATGGCTTGTGTGAACAGGAAGCCTGTTGACCGGAGTGATTCTGACACCCATGCTGGTCGGACACACAAGATCGTACTTGCTGTTTTCTCTAAGTTTCAACATTCTCTGTCTTCTCTGTTAAGCTACTGTGTTGTGCAGGGTCCTGCGCACTGAGCCGGGACCTGCGTTCATGCTTTCGAATGCAGACACAACTGCATTGCAAAGCGGTGATTCAAGGACGTTGTATCCCCAGATGTCCTCTCTGGAGAGGATCTTGTCCAGCTCTCCGCCCTTCAGGCTCTTGCCGAAGCTGACACCTGCAAGATCAGCGTGTGCGGACTCTGCAAGCGGATCCGGGCTGAGCTCGAATGCTTTTCCATTGTCATCCACTGCAAGAAGATATCTGAGCCATGAAGCCAGAACAACCGGAATGACCTTCAGGTTTCCGAGATCCATGTTGTTCTCCTGGTAGGCCTTGACTGTCTCGCCGAAACGGATTGCAAGCTTCTGGCTGGTATCCGTTGCGATTCTCTGCGGAGTGTCCGGCATGAACGGATTGGGAAGTCTCTTGTAGACGACATCGTCGATGAACGACTTCGGAGAAAGAATTCCGGGGTCGGTCACTACCGGAAGTCCCTCGACGTAACCCAGTCTCTTGATGTAGGCCACGATGTCCTCGTCCTTCATCTCGTCTGAAATCTTGGTGTATCCGAGAAGGCATCCCATGACGCTCATGGCGGTGTGCAGCGGGTTCAGACAGGTGCAGACCTTCATGCGCTCGACCTTCGTGACGGTATCGCGGTCGGTGAAGTAGACTCCTACCTTGTCCAGGGCCGGTCTTCCGTTGGGGAACTTGTCCTCAACAACCAGATACTCGCACTCCTCGGAGTTGACGAACGGTGCCACATAGGACCTCTTGGCCGTGATGATGACGTCCATGTCCTCGATTCCGTCCTTCTTCAGGGTCTCGCTGACCATCGGATCCGGTCTGGGAGTGATCTTGTCGATCATAGACCAGGGGAAGCTGACCTTGCTCTCGTCGCAGAGCCATTTGACGAAGTCTTCGGAGACCATTCCCATCTCGGCCCATCTTTTTGCGATCGTGGAGATTCCGGTGAAGAGCTTCAGACCGTTCTGGGAGCAGTTGTCCATGCTCACAACGGCAATCGGATGCTTTCCGGCCTTGAATCTCTCGTTGAGCAGGGAAACGACCATGCAGCAGATTGTTGTGCACTTATCAGGACCTCTGAGAATGTCGTCCTGGACATAGCCGGGAGTTGTGGCATAGCCCTTCTCCGTGATGGTGAAGCTGACCATCTGGAGGGCGGGATTGGTGAAGATCTCCACGAATCTCTTCCACTCGGGCCTCTGTGTGCTGCAGACCATTGCATCGGCTACGGAGGCGCAGACCTCCTTGTCAACGGTGCCGTCAGCCTTGAGTGTCACATTGATGCTGAGGTTGTCGAACGGCTCATAGCCCTTCTCCACCACCTCGGCGTCGAAACCTTCGCCTACGATGATTCCGGAATCTGCAATGCCCTTGTTGAGAAGGTCCTGCATCCTTGCGGCAAGGAAGATACGGAAGATGTTTCCACCGCCGAAATGGACCCATCTGCAGGCCTTTTCGGTGTTGCTGACCATCTTCTCGATGTCATACTGGGGAAGCTTGTAGCCTTTTTCAGCCCACTGCTTCCTTGACTCGGCGTTTTCAATGCTCTTGATGTTGAGTTTCACACGAACCTCCTGTTCTCACTTCTGGAGAATGTCTTTGACGTGATGTCCGATATGGAGGAAAAGAAGCTCGGCATACTCGGCCCTGTAGGTTCTCCACAGCTTGTAGAGTCTGTCCTTGAACTTGTAGCTGCCGTCCGGGTTCTTCTCGTTGAGAATCAGACCGTATGTGATGTGGATGAGCTGTCTGGAATCGTTCAGCTTGAACAGATCCGGAAGCTGAGCATCCGTAAGTGTGTCGATGTTTGGAACCTTGTTCAGGTCCGTAGTGACATGATAGTAGGCTGTTGCGGCCTTGAAGGCGGTAAGAGCGTACTTGTGGACCTCTCTGTAAAGTCCGGGATCCTTCATGGCAACAAGCTTCACTGCCTCGAGCCAGTTGGTACCGGCTGTCTTGAGGTGGAAGCGGCCCTTCGTCTCCCTGCCTGCACACGGGAAGATGGAGAACTTGTCCGAACCGCTGTGGATGGAGATCTTGTATCCGAAATGCCTTGCGATTGCGGCATGGATCTTCATCTCGGCCTCGAACTGGGCAAGGTCACCTATGTAGTCGATTCCCTTCTGGAACTCACCGCAGAACCTCGGAGCAACCGTGGAAACACGGACGTTGCGTCTGATCAGCTCGTTGGCAACGAAGAAGTGCTGGGCCGGCAGGGTCGGTGTCAGGGTCTCGTCGATGGAGACCTCGAAATCCGCAAGCTGCTTTCCGTCCTTGACGATCCTGTTGAAGAAGATGTCGATGGCGTGCTTGATTGCCTCAGAATAGATAAGGACCGTTCTCTTGTAGAGTTCCTCGTCGAATGAGATGACAACGCCTTCGCCTACATCGAAGCTCTTGTTCAGATAAAGGTCCTCGAGCTCCTTGTTGGCAACGTACTTGGCATAGACCTCTTCCTTGGAAAGGTGCTCGATCGTGTTGTCGATCTGCTCGCTGCAGTCCAGAGTGATCATCGTGCATCCGCTGGAAAGGGCATAGTTCACTTCATCGGCTGTCTTGACGTGGTCTCCGTCAGCACCCCAACCGCTCTTGTATCCGCATCTGTATACGGCAAAGCTTGCACTGTCGATGACATCGGCGAAGGTCCTGTTGGTCAGGTTCAGCTCTCTAATCGACTGCTGGGCCAGGATGGGAGTGACCTCCGGATACTCCTTGAAAACCCTCAGATGTCCGTCGGTTGCGATTCCCAGACGGTCACCTACTCCGACTGTCTTGTCCCTGTCCAGAACCCTTGAGGGAGCTGTCCATGGGAAGAGCGCGCGCATCTTCTCCGCATTGGCGTGACTCAGAGGAGCCAGAATCCATTCCTTTCCTTCTGAAACGACCTTCTCACCCTCGAAACCGAGTTTGGGGTCTGCAACGAAATAGTCTCTGTCCTCTGCCGCTACCATGCAGAGGCCGCCGTTCACCGAGTCTTTGTAGATGTCGAACTTACGACCATCAGATGTCTTGAACATTAGATTTCCTCCATATGCGGGCGCACAGCTCCCACATTAACACTGACATCATAAAATGAAATTACTCAGAAATCAACTAAAATATCAGTTGAAATCTGAAAAAATCTGTTCAATAATATAGGCATGCTTACCGATTCCATTTACAACGACCTGAGAGCCAAGATCCTCTGCCTGGAGATGAAGCCCGGCACGACTTTGAGCTTCACAACTCTCAAACCCCTGTACAACGTGAGCATCTCCCCAATCAGAGATGCCCTGAAAAGACTTGAGAACGAGGGCCTTGTCGAGATCAGACCCCAGAGCGGAACATCCGTCTCCCTTATAGATATGGCCAAAGTCAGTGATGAGAGATTCCAGAGACTGTTCCTGGAACTGGGTGCGATAGACAGGGCATTTTACAAGGGAATAAGCAAGCAACTCATTGACAAATGGGAAGATAGCATAAAGAAACAGGAAGAGTGCTTTTCATGCAGGGACAGCATCACGTTCCTTGAGCTGGACAACCAGATGCACAGGCTGCTGTTCGAGGCCTGCGGGCATGAGAAGGTGTTCGACCAGGTGCTTTCAAACAGCGGGAACTACCATCGCATCAGAATGGTCAGCTACCTTTTCGACGACATTTTCTCAAGTGCGATCGACCAGCACAGGACCATCCTCAAGGCCTTGAAAGACGGCTCATTATCGGATGTCCTTAGCCTTGAAAGGAAGCACATCTCCAAGCTGGATCTGGAGACGGCAGGATACAGACGCGCCTATCCCCAGTACTTCAAGTAATATATCAGTTGAAGTAAATCCATTGTCCCCTCTTCGGGAGCATAAAAAGAGACGGCCGAAAGCCGTCTCTTTTCCTTTATCGTGTTATGTTGTCTGAAGCTTACTCGATTGTGAAGAAATCAAGAAGACCGGTGACTGAAAGGACTTCGCGCACCATGTCAGGGAGGTTTCTGAGAATCATGCCGCTGCGTTTGCTCATGATTTTATAGGCAGAAAGAAGAACACGGACACCTGCGGATGAGATGTACTCAAGATCCTTGAGGTCAAGAACAAGCTCGGTCATCCCTTCGAGTGACTCGGTAAGGTCGTTGTTGAGCACCGGTGCGGTATTCGTATCCAGACGACCAGAAACATAATATGTGATTTTTGTTCCCTCTACTTCTTTCTTGAATTCCATCGAAATCCTCCTGTGGTTTCAACACCACTTCTATCATTTATACAGCAAAATCGGAAAACAATCCACATTTATGTGGAAAATCAGCTTTCCTTGCAGCCCGTGTATTCCATGCAGAGCATTGTGATGTCATCGAACTGCTCCGCTCCGTCGACGAAACCGTCTATATCATTCTTGACCGTCTTCAGCAGGATATCCAGAGGTGCATCGGGATTCTTGTTCAGAGCCTCGAGCATTCTGTCCTCACCGAAAAGCTGGTTGGAGGAATCCGTGGATTCGACAACACCGTCGGTGTATACGAAAACGCAATCGCCCTTGTTCATCTGGAACTCATGGTCCGGGAACTGCATGTCCTCCATCATGGCCACTGCCGGAGAGTGCTTGTATTTCAGAAGCTCGAAGGAGCCTCCGGCCCTCTTTATTGCAGGATGCTCGTGACCGGCGTTGGAGACGATTCCCTTACCAGTCTTGAGATCGATTATCGCAAGCCAGACGGTCACGAAGAACTCTGTTCTGTTTCCTTCGAAGAGCTGGTTGTTCACGTCGTAAAGGATCTGGGAAGGACTTCCACCCATCAGGGTCCTGTTCTTTATAAGGGTCTTGGCAATGACCATGAACAGTGCAGCAGGCACTCCCTTTCCGGATACATCGGCTATCACAAGTGCAAGATGGTCCTCGTCAACAAGGAAGAAGTCGTAGAAGTCTCCTCCGACCTCCCTTGCAGGAACCATAGAGGCATAGACATCGAACTCGCCTCTTTGCGGATACGCCGGGAATATGCTGGGAAGCATGTCGGCCTGTATCTGGGTGGCAACGTTGAGCTCGGCACCAATTCTCTCCTTCTCCGCAGTGATTTTGGTGACCTGTTTGATGTAGTTCTGGTTCCTTTCGGACAGATCCTCGAAGGCCTTTGCAAGAACCTCGATCTCATCGTTCGTCTTGTAAACCTCGTCCATCTTGAATACGAAATCACCGTTGCGCAGCTGTGTGATGTACTTTGTCAGATGCACCAGAGGATTGGCGATCCTCTTTCCGAGAAGCAGTGACCATATGATACCGATCAGCATCAGGATGACCAGGACCAATACCATGCTCCAGATGGCCAGATTGAACTGGCTGGCATATTCCTCGGACGAATACTCCGCCACATTGTCGAATACGTTGCGCATCTGCGGAACAAACGACAGGGCTGCGGATCTCTTCGAAGCGGAAATCAGTGACCAGCCGGCAATCTCCATTGTGGATCCTACCATGATGTATTCGATTCCGGAATCGGATGTGACTATGTATGGATTGCGGTCACCCTTCATCGTGATGGTGATGAATTCAGAGAGGTCCTTGTCTTCTGAAAGCCTCAGGTCCTTGGACGCAACCGAATAGTCACTCGGGACAAGATCCTGATCATCCGGTGCAAAGACAACCTGCCCTTTATCATTGATTATGAAGAAGAACTCGTCTCCGGTATTGGATGCCGTGACCATGCTGTCCAACGTTCCGAGGAAGAGATCGGCACCGACAACGGCGACGATCTCACCTTCGACGTAGACGGGCAGAGAACATGCGACCCCCACCCTTCCGGTGAAGATGTCGGCCTGGATATTGGAGAAGAACAGCCCTTTCTTCGATACAGCTCCTTTGTACCAAGGTCTGTTCACGACGTCGAAATACGACGGTCTGCCGTCTTCATCAATTTTGGAAAGGGAACTGTCATCGGCAACGAATCCAAGACCCTGCGGGAGACCTACGTAGCAGTTGTCCAGTCCGCCTCTTTTGAACAGGGAGCACATGAGGTCCTCTGCCAGAGCGATCTTTCCGATAAGTTTCCTGTTCTCAGGGGTGGTGGGATCAACTCCCGGCGCATAGCAAAGACGGAGTTTGATGACACCTTCGTCCGCAGGATCGGGAGTGGATACCGTAAGGAATGAATAATCGAAATCATCGGCAAAACAGGCGGCGACTCTCTCTGCAAGAACCTCTACCTTCTGAGAGACATCGCTGAACATCGTGTCTACAAGATTCGCCTGAAGTCTGCTTGTCTTCTCAGCCCGATCAACCACGGAACGTTCCAGATACGCAGTGGAGATCTCCTCAACAGAATCGCGCTGTTCGTTGTTCTCATTGATGATGAGTTCCCTGAGTTTCTGCAGACGAATGCTAACGACCATTATGGTCGATATTGAAACGAGAATCAGCGTCACAAGAACAAGTAATGTTATCTTCCGTCTGAGTCCACCGGTTACGATGTTGATTTTCCTGCGCATCTTCAAAAGGTACCGCTCCTATTTGAGATCCTCGGTCTTGATCCAGTCCTGGTCGTCATAAGCACGGTTCTCACCGCACATTGCCCAGATGAAGGTGTAGTTGCTTGTACCGCAGCCCGCATGGACAGACCATGACGGATTGATCACAGCCTCATCGTTGTGCATGACGATATGTCTTGTCTGGTCGGGTTCTCCCATGAAATGGAACACAACGTTGTCCTGGGGGATATCGAAATAGAAGTATACCTCCATTCTCCTCTCATGAGTGTGCATGGGCATGGTGTTCCAGACGGAACCTTCCTCAAGATGGGTGAGACCCATCGAGAGCTGACATGCATCGAGGACATCCGGATGCAGGTACTGGTTGATCGTCCTTTCGTTGCTGGTGGCCTGTGAACCGAGATGCTTGTGGATGGCCTTCTCAAACGGGATGTGGCGTATCGGCTTGGGAGTGTGTGCAGGAGTCGTGCAGATGAAGAACTTTGCGGGATTGCCGCAGTCATCCGATTCGAACTCGACCTTCTTGGTTCCCATAGGAAGATACAGACCGTCCCAGTGGTCCATCTTGTATTCCTGACCGTCGGCGATGACCTTTCCGGGACCGCCGATGTTGATTGTTCCGAGCTCCCTGCGCTCAAGCATGAAAGTGACACCGAAGTTCTTCCATGGGTCTATGTTCTTCTCAAGATCAACCCTTTCCTTCACGGGCATTGCACCCATTGTGACGATCCTGTCCACGTGGGAATAGACGGCGCTGACATCATCGGCCTTGAAAATGCCTGTGATCAGGAACTCTTGTTTGAGCTCTTCGGTCGTCATCCTCTTGAAAGGTTCTTTTCCTGTAGAATATCTGATATCCATAATCTCTCCTTATACAATGAGGATAGCATGAAAGGTCGAAAACCCTCAATGTGAAATAACGTCTAATTTATTTGCGAAAGCGACATTTATCCCTTATCCTACAACCATGTTGGATTTAGGTTTCAGAACACATGATTTCGGAAGGAAATTCGAGGATGCAAACGAGATCGGGAAGGTCGCAAGCTCTTTCCGCAAAAACGCCTGTCTGCATTTCGCCCCGTACAAAGCCCTTGACAACGCACCGAAACCCATAGACTGCGAATGGGCTGCCGGTGTAAAGGAAAGCCTTGCAGCACATGGAGTAAGAGTTGCCATACTAGGCTGCTACATCAATCCTGTACATCCGGATCCCGACACACTTGAGAGCGAGCTCCGCAAGTTCGAGAACGGCATTGAGGTTGCCAACAGCATGGGAGCGGGCCTTGTTGCCACGGAAACCGGATCACTGGATCCGAGGAACATCCGCTGCGAGGACACCTGGACGGAAAAGAACTGGTCACGTTTTCTCGGAATAATAGAACGTCTACTGAAGAAGGCCGAGGAAAACCACGTCACAATGGCAATCGAGGCTGTCGCGGACAAGAATACCGTAGACGACCCCATCCGCATGTACAAGGTGATGGAGACCTTCAAGTCCCCCAACCTGCGGGTCCTGTTCGATGCCGTCAACATCATGCCGATCAAGGGAGTCCATGACTTCTACACATACTACGACGATGCCGTCTCCATGCTTGCCCCCTACATCAGGGCCATGCATCTGAAGGACTTCGTCTGGGCAGACTCTATGCCCAACTATCCGTATGCAATAGGACCTGTGAAGAAAGGCAACGTCGCAATCGGCGAAGGCCTGATGCCTTGGAAGACGATCTTCGGTATCTACAAGAAGTACAAGGTGGACAACGTCCCCATGACGCTTGAGAACTTCAATCCTGAAACCTTGCCGCAGAGTCTTGAATACGTTGAAAAGGCCTACGCCGAAGCCTGAAATCCTCAAAGCTTGCTTCTGATTATCTTTCCGCTTGTAGTCTTGGGAAGCTCGTCTCTGAACACGACAAGTCTGGGGTACTTGTAAGGTGCGGTGTGCTCCTTCACGTAGTTCTGGATCTCCTTCTTGAGCTCCTCAGTGGGCTCGGTGCCCTTTGTAAGCACAATTGAGGCCTTGACTATCTGTCCCCTGACCGGATCCGGTGCAGGAGAGACTCCGCATTCAAGGACGTACGGAAGCTCCATGATGACGGACTCGATCTCGAACGGTCCGATTCTGTATCCCGAGCTCTTGATGATGTCATCGGCACGGCCGACGAACCAGTAGTAGCCGTCCTCATCCACCCATGCGTTGTCGCCTGTGTGGTAATAGCCGTCATGCCAGACCTCGGCGGTCTTCTCGGGATCGTTGTAGTAGCCTGTGAAAAGTCCGCAGGGAGCACCATTCTTGACGTTGATGACGATCTCTCCCGTCTCTCCGGCAGGAACCGGCTTTCCGTCAGGTCCCATAAGCGACACATCGTAGATTGGAGCAGGTTTGCCCATGGATCCAACCTTGTGTCCGGACCCGAACAGGTTTCCGATTATCATTGTGCTCTCGCTCTGGCCGAATCCCTCGTGGATCTGAAGACCTGTAAGCTTCTCGAACTGTCTGTAGACCTCCGGATTCAGGGCCTCTCCGGCCGTTGTCATGTAGCGCACCGATGAGAAATCGTACTTGGACAGGTCTTCCTTGATCATCATCCTCAGCATAGTAGGAGGAGCACAGAAACTTGTAATCTGGTACTTTGCGAACATGGGCATGATGTCGGCGGCGTTGAAACGGTCGAAGTCATACACGAACGTGGCGCACTCGGCAAGCCACTGTCCGTACAGCTTGCCCCACATTGCCTTTGCCCATCCTGTGTCGGAGATTGTGAAGTGCAGTCCGTCCTCATGGGCGCAGTGCCAGTACTTTGCAGTGTGGAAGTGACCCAGCGGATACTTGTGGTTGTGGGCAGCGATCTTCGGGAATCCGGATGTTCCTGAGGTGAAGAACATCAGAAGAAGGTCGTCACCGCACGGAGAATCCTCGGTTCTGGGGAAGTTGGACGAGAACATCCTGTATTCCTCATCGAAGCTTCTCCACCCTTCCCTTGTCTCGTTGACGATGATCTTGTTCTTAAGCGTGGGACTGGTCTTGGCAGCCTCCTCCACATGCTCCGGAATGTTGTCGTCCGGAGTGCAGATGATCGTGTTCACGCCGGCTGCGTTGAGCCTGTACTCGATGTCATGCGGCAGAAGCTGGTTCGTGGCCGGGATGACAATGGCGCCAAGCTTGTTCAGGCCGAGCATGGCATACCAGAACTGGTAGTGGCGCTTGAGGATCAGCATGACCCTGTCGCCCTTCTTGATTCCGATGCTCTTGAAGTAGTTCGCACAGCGTGCGGACTCCCTCTTCATGTCAAGGAACGATATCCTGCGTTCGGTCTTGTCCTTTGAAACATGCAGCATCGCAAGCTTGTCAGGATTCCGTTTTGCCAGAACATCGACAATATCGAATGCGAAGTTGAATGTCTCGGTGTTCTTGAAAGTGATTTTCTCGGGAGTGCCCTTCTCGTTCAGCTGGACATCGATGTACTTGTGCCAGAGCCTCTCGCTGTCATCCACCTTCCTGGGCTGCAGCGCTGCCGGAGAATAAGTCACGGGGGTGAGCTCGGGTATCGGAGCTCCGGTCGGATTCATGACAATCGCATAGAACTCGCAGTCTTTTCCGTTGACTGCAATCATTCCGTGAGGCGTGGATGAGCTGAAATAAATGCTGTCTCCGGGACCCAGCGTGGTGCGGTGCTCGCCTACCTGGACAAGCAGGTTTCCGGAAATGACAAGGTCAATCTCCTGGCCGTCGTGGCTTGTAAGCTCAATGTCCTTGTGCTGGGCCTCCTCGTCGTAGCGGCTCTTTACGTACAGAGGCTCGGCGATCCTGTTCTGGAAGGCATAGGCCAGATTGTAATAGGTCATTCCGTGGGCGTTCGAGATCTCCTGTCCTGCCCCGGACCTTGTTACAGTGAAGGATCTGAGAGTCGGGCTGTGTCCCTCGATGATATCGGTGACATCCACGCCCAGAGCCAGTGCACATCTGTAAATGAACGTGAAGTTCAGATCACCCGTACCGGACTCGCAGGCAAGGTATTCCTCACGTGAAGTCTGGGTCTTTGCAGCCATTTCGTAGGTGGTAAGCCCCTCGATCTCCCTGAGTTCCTTGATTCTTGCAGCCATCTCCTGGATCTTGTAATCAAGTCCTGAAATCTGTCCCATATATCTCTCCTTCCGGAAACTATTTACCAATTATCCTCTCAGTCATCAGTACGGCATCGCCATAGTAGTCCGATGCATCCAGACAACGTGAGATCTCTTCTTTCTTCATGTACTTCAGTATCGAGGACTCCGAGCACAGCAGGTCCACAAGAGGATTTGCCTTTCCCTCTTGGACACATGCCCAGGCCTTCAGGCTCTGCTCACGGATGACCTCGTGCATCTGCTGACGGTCGGCACCACGTCTGCCCAGCTCCATCAGAAGCCTTTCGGTGGCAGCAAACACACCGTAAGCTTCAAGATTCCGCCTTATGGAGGCCTCATGGACGTTCATTCCGCCAACAACCTTTCTGGCGGTTGCCAGGACCTCGTCCAAGGCAAGGAACGCCTGCGGCAGGAAGAGCCTTCTGTTGGCACTGTCGTCCAGCGTCCTTTCGAGTATACTCAGCGATGCATTGTCCCATGCACCGGGCACCAGGGAATGGACATAGCGGCACAGGCTGTCGATCTTCTCGCAGTTGATCGGGTTTCTCTTGAACGGCATTGCCGAAGATCCAACCTGTGATTTTCCGAACGGCTCGGACCACTCGCCTATCGCCGTGCTCTGAAGCATCCTGAAATCAAGTGCGAACTTGGCAAGCACACAGCTCAGACTGTCCAAAGTGTGCATAACCCTCAGATCCTGCATCCTTGGATAGACCTGAGTGGCCCCCTCGAAACCTTCCAGACCCAGCTCGGCCATGACGGCCCTGTCCAGATCCCCGCTGCTGAGCCCGGTATTCTGAAGAAGGCACTTGTAGCTTGCCCGTGTCCCCACGGCGCCCTTCATGCCTTTTCCAAGAATCCTCAAGGACTCGAGCTCGGCGATGCAGGCATCCAGGTCCTGGACAACCAGGGCAAGACGGTAGCCCACCGTGGTGACCTCGGCACTCTGGATATGAGTGAACGCCATGCATGGAAGAGCCTTGTATTTCACTGCCTGTTCAGCAAATATTGACCTAAGCTCCTTTACCTTGCAGATGATCAGGGCAAGGGCTTCCTTGAGCCTGATCGCATCGGCGTTGTCAAGGACATCCATGCTGGTCGCTCCAAGATGGATGACGCCTCCGCCTACCTTGCACTGCTCGGCATAGGTCTTTATCTCAGCCATCAGGTCATGATGGATTGTGCTCTCAATCTCAAGCGCACGCTCGATGTCGATGTCCTGCGCATGGGCTTGCAGGTCCGCAAGCTGCTCGTCGGAGACAATGCCGGCTTTGTTCTGGACCTTGGCCAGAGCAATCCAGACACGTCTGAGGATCAGGCGCTTGTTCCTTTCGGACCATATGGCCTTCATCTCATCGGAGCCGTAACGCCATGTAAGAGGCGAGATGAATGTGTCAAAACCGAATTCCATACACAGTCTCCATGCAATCGTTTGACGAAGAAATCAGCCCAAAGCATTTTCCAATATCTACGATTTGGGCCTGAGTTCAAGGAAAACGCGAGAGACAGTACTATGTGTACGGCTCGAGCGTTTGACGAAGAAATCAGCCCAAAGCATTTACAGAATGATGATCTGGTCGCGCTCGGGACCTACCGACACATAGGAGACGGGACAATGGGCATACTCGCCGATTGCCTTGACATACTCCTGTGCGGCCTTGGGGAGATCCTCCCATTTGCGGCACTTGGTTGTGTCCGTCATCCAGCCCTTGAAGGTCTTGAACACAGGCTTTGCCATCTCCTGACCCTTTGTATCAGGAAGATAGACAGTCTGCTCACCGTCAAGATCGTAGGCCACGCAGACCTTGATCTCCTCGAAGGTATCAAGGACGTCCAGCTTTGTGACTGCGATGGAAGTGAATCCGTTGATGTATGAGGAATAATCCAGAGCAACTGCATCGAGCCAGCCGCAGCGTCTCGGACGACCTGTGGTGGCACCGAACTCGGCACCGATCTCGCGGAGCTTCTTTCCGTTCTCGTCAAAGAGCTCGGCTGTGAACGGACCGCCGCCTACGCTTGTGGAATAGGCCTTGGTCACACCGATGACCTCGGTGATGCCCCTGGGCGAGATTCCGGAAACGTTTGCAGCTCCGCCGCTTGTCGGGTTGCTGGATGTGGTGTACGGGTAGATGCCCCAGTCGAGGTCCCTCATGATTCCGAGCTGGCCCTCGAGGACGATCTTCTTCTTTGCATCAACGGCCTTTCTGACAATCGGAAGGGTGTCGGCGATGTGTGAGCCGAACATATTCTTCCACTCCATGCACTTGTCCATAAGCTCATTGACGGAGAACTGCTTCAGGCCGTAATACTCGAGCTCGCGGTTCTTCTTGGGGAGAATCCTTTCCAGATGGGCTCTGAGTGAATCCGGATCAAGAAGCTCGCCTACTCTGATACCTGTTCTGGCGGCTTTGTCGCTGTAGCAGGGACCGATTCCGCGCTTGGTTGTTCCGATCTTGTCGTG
The DNA here is from genome assembly GCA_902796335.1 of uncultured Spirochaetales bacterium. Lineage (GTDB taxonomy): Bacteria > Spirochaetota > Spirochaetia > Sphaerochaetales > Sphaerochaetaceae > UBA9732. Next base: position 5,346 of record CADBOI010000023.1, on the reverse strand, counting down.
CTCGGATCTCTTGGATTCCTCGGCACCGTCAAGAAGACAGTGGTACGGCATGATCAGGTGTGCCCTGACATCGACAAGAAGGTTCTTGTGAAGCTCTTTGGGAATTCCGTCAAGCTCGCCCTTCATGGTGTCGAAGTTGACGACAGCTCCGACTCCGACGATGCTAATGGCTTTCTTGTTGAAGATTCCGGACGGGATGATGTGGAGTGCGAACTTTCCGTACTCATTGACAACGGTATGACCCGCGTTGTCACCGCCCTGGTATCTGATGACGACATCCGCATCTGTTGCAAGATAGTCGACTATCCTTCCCTTTCCTTCATCGCCCCACTGGGCGCCGATGATTGAAGTAACTGACATATTGCGACCCTCATTTATCTGGATTCTTATTTGGGAATCCTCATCTCTGCGATGTACGGGAGTGTTCTGTACTGCTCGCCGTAGTCAAGACCGTATCCGACAACCCACACATCTGGAATTGTAAAACCGACATACTTCAGATCCACATGGACCTTGTGGCGGTCCGGCTTCTCCAGAAGGACGGTGGTGTTAACCGACTTTGTTCCTCTTGAGGCGAAGTTCCTGACAAGGTACTCGAGCGTATATCCGGTATCCAGGATGTCCTCGACGATAAGGACATGATGCTTCTCAAGGCTTCTTCTGGTATCCATAAGCAGTCTGACGTTTCCGGTGGACTCGGAACCGCTGCCGTAGCTTGAGACAGCTATGAAATCGACGACATGCGGGACTGTGAGCTTTCTGCAGAGGTCTGCGAGGTAGATGAAGGAACCCTTCAGGACTCCGACAAGGATCAGCGGTTCAGTGATGTCTGCATAATCATGGTTGATCTGATTTGCAAGCTCTGTCACACGTCTCTGGATTGTCTCCGCATCGATCAGGACTCTCTCGAGGTCCTTTGTGAGCGGCGGAATTGCTATAGAACGAATGTTATCCATTTGATACTCCCGAGTAAGAATAAATATTATGTGTGATTAAGGTCAATATACCCCGAGCTTCAAAAGCCCTTCCTTCGCCGACTTCACATCGGTGAAGACAATCCCGTTCATGCCCGCTTTTCTGGCAGCCTCGATGTTCTTCGGAAAATCATCGATGAACACGCACTCCTCAGGCTTCAGATTGAATCTCTCAAGAAGGATCCTGTAGATCTCAGGATCGGGTTTCATGCGTTTCTCAAAAGCCGAGACAACATGGCCGCTGCTTTTCTTGAAGAACGGATATTTGTTGCTGATATAAGTAAATCCGTCGGCAGCATAGTTTGACAGGATGTAGATTTTCAGGCCCTTTTCATGAACCCAGTCGTACAGCTCTCGCTCCGTCTCCTCCTTCACCGTGTAGACCTCCATCCAGTCCGGCTGGAAGAACTCCCTGATCGGGGTCTCAAGGTCGGGATGGCGCTTTATGAACTCGGGAAGAGCATCGGTGTACGTCATGTATTTTCCCATGTCCATATCCTCCCAGACGGGGTCGTAGAAGATTGCATTGAGAACAGCCTGACATGTTTCCTCGTCATATCCCATGTCCCTGATGAATGCGGCCGGGTTGTAGTTGATCATCACACCGCCAAGGTCGAAGATAACGTTTCTGATAGCCATGACATAATCTTATCTGAAAACGGACACGTTGTCACGGCTACTTCACAAAGTGTGAAGATTGTAATAATATACAGAAAAAGTTCTGGAATTTGCAGATTTATGCATATGCAGGAGGCGCAGGATGACAGTGGAAAAGCAGAAGGCCCGTCTGATCCTTCCCGGCGACAAGGAAGTCAATCTTGATGTTCTGACCGACAACATGGGAAACAGCAGCATAGACATCGAAAGGCTGCGCACCAGCACCGGTTACATCACATATGACCCTGGGTTCGCCAACACAGGATCCTGTCTCTCGTCCATCTGCTACATCGACGGCGAGAAGGGAATCCTCCGCTACCGCGGCTATGACATCGAGGACCTTGTCGAGAACTGCGACTTCATCGAGGTCGCCCACCTGCTGGTCAAAGGTGTTCTTCCGAATGCATCCGAAAGAAAGAATTACCAGCAGCTTTTGAACAAGCACTCCATGCTCCACTACAACATGCGCAACTTCTTCCGCTCGTATCCGCAGGACGCACACCCCATGTCGATTCTGGCAAGCATGGTCGCATCACTTTCCGCCTTCTATCCTGAAATGGAAGAGAGAGACCCTGAGGAGAACATCGACCTTACCGTGACCAGGATGCTGTCCAAGATGAGAACGATCGCCGCCTTCATCTACAGGCAGGCAAACGGACTTGATTTCGTCGATCCCAGATGGGAGTACACATACTGCGAGAACTTCCTCAACATGATGTTCCACACTCCGGTCAACAACTACAGTCCGGATCCGACACATGTGGACCTTCTGAACAAGCTGCTGATCCTCCACGGAGACCATGAGCAGAACTGTTCGACATCAGCCGTCAGACTTGTAGGTTCTTCCGAGGCAAACCTTTACGCATCGGTTGCAGCCGGTGTCTGCGCCCTCTGGGGACCAAAGCACGGCGGAGCCAACCAGGCTGTCATGGCCATGCTCAAGGACATTGTCGACAACGATATCCCGGTCGACGACGTCATTGAGAAGGCAAAGAGGAAGGACAACCCGTTCGTCCTCTCCGGCTTCGGCCACAGGGTCTACAAGACATTCGACCCGAGGGCAAGGATTGCTAAGAAGATGAACCTGACAATGCTCAACTCCAAGCATCTCGAGGACAAGCTTCTGGATGTCGCGCTCCAGCTGGAGGAGAAGGCTCTCAAGGACGACTACTTCATCGAGCGCCATCTTTATCCGAACATCGATTTCTACACTGGAATCATGTTCCACATGATGGGCTTCCCGCAGCAGATGTTCACAGTCCTTTTCGCCATGGGAAGAACACCGGGTTGGATCGCCCACTGGCTCGAGTGGAGACACGACGTACACTACAAGCTCGGACGCCCGCGTCAGGTTTACGTGGGACCCGAAGCAAGAAAGGTCATCCCTCTGGACAAGAGACCGTAAGAATCAAATCTGTCGGATTAGAGATTGGAGATCAGGATCTTTCCGAATTCCTTTGTTCCCACGCACTCGGCTTTCCTGCCTTCCTTCACCATCAGGCTGTAGAAGTCCTTGGTGACATGTCCGCAGGATATGGACTTCTCAACCGAGTGGAGAACCATGTCCGCAGCCTCGGTGAAGCCTGCGTGGCGCAGAAGCATCTCGCCTGAGAGAACAAGAGACAACGGATTGACAAGATCCTTTCCGGCAATGTCCGGAGCAATTCCGTGGGTGGCCTCGAAGATGGCACATCCTGTATTATAATTGATGTTCGCACCGGGAGATATTCCGATTCCACCGACCTGAGCAGCAAGAGCATCCGATACATAATCGCCGTTGAGGTTCAACGTTGCCACAACATCGTACTCCTCAGGTTTAAGGAGGATGTTCTGTAGGAACGCATCACAGATGCAGTCCTTTACCTCAAGGTCAGGCTCGCCTTCCCTGGGAATGAATGTCTTTCCATCACGGACAACAGCACCGTACTTGTTCTTGGCAAGCTCATAGCCCCAAGTTCGGAAACCGCCTTCTGTGAACTTCATGATGTTGCCTTTGTGAACCAGTGTGATGTTCCTTCTGTGGTTTGCAAGGGCATAGTCGATGGCAGCACCTATCAGCCTCTCCGAACCTTCCCTGCTCACCGGCTTCACGCCGATTGCGCTCGTCTCAGGGAAACGTATCTTTGATACTCCCATGTCATTCTGAAGGAAGGAAAGGACCTTGTTCACCTCATCGGTGCCCTGGGCCCACTCTATTCCGGCATAGATGTCTTCCGTGTTCTCCCTGAAGACAACCATGTCGACTTTCTCAGGATGTCTCACAGGTGAAGGGACTCCGTCGAAGTATTTCACAGGTCTGAGGCAAACATAGAGGTCCAGATTCTGTCTGAGTGCGACGTTTATGCTTCTTGCACCCTTTCCTACCGGAGTCATAAGGGGTCCCTTGATCGCAAGTCCCACTTCCCTGATTCTCTTCAGAGTGGATTCGGGAAGGTTTGTACCGAAAAGCATCTCGGCCTTTCCGCCGGCAAAAGCCTCTTCCCAAGCTATGGCCTTGGTTCCCTTGTATGCCTTGTCCATTGCGGCATCGAGAACCGCCCTCATGACAGGAGTGATCTCGGAACCCACTCCGTCTCCCTCTATGTAGATGACCTTTGTGAAATCTGTCATGTCAAAGTCCCTCTTTGATCTGGTTCAGCCTTCCGCCGCAGATGAGCATCTGCCTCTGCAGACCGCTGACATCCAGCTTCATCTCAAACTCATAGCCACCGGTTATGTTCTTCACAGTGATGTTGCCACCCTTCTGAACCTGCTCGATTGCGTTCTCAATCAGAAGTTCGTCATCCTGGTTCAGCTTCTCGTAGTCCTTCTCCTCAAGGAATGTCAAAGGAAGGATTCCGAAGTTGCAGAGATTTGCCTGGTGTATTCTCTCAATTGTCAGAGCCATGACGGCCTTGACCCCAAGGAACATTGGGCAGATTGCCGCATGCTCACGGGAGGAACCCTGACCATAGCTGTAACCGGCAACGATTATGTTCCCTATTCCCTTGTCTCTGTTTTCAGAAGCCTTCTTGCTGAACAGAGGATCAACCGGCTCGAACACAAACTCGGAGTACTTCTTTATGTTGGACCTGTACTTCAGTCTTGCACCTGCAGGCATGATGTGGTCGGTCGTGATCTTGTCGCCCACCTTCAGCGTTACAACAGCCTTGATGGTCTGCTGGAGCTTGTCGCATTTGGGCGGCTGACCGATGTTCGGGCCGCGGAGAATCTCCACAGATTTGCAGATATTTTCATCCGAACTGGGAAATATAAACATTTTATCATCGTATTTTCCGCATTTCTGCTGCGGAACAAAGATTTCTTCGAGGTTCAACGTAGAGGGATCGGTGACAACACCCTTGAGGGCGCTGACTGCCGCTGTCTCGGGACTGACGAGGTAGACCTGTGCATCCTTGGTACCGGAACGACCCTCGAAATTGCGGTTGTTGGTCCTCAGGCTCACGCCGTTGGAGTTGGGAGAGAAATGGTTTCCTATGCAGAATCCGCAGGCGCTTTCAAGGATGCGAGCACCTGAGTCCAGCATCAGCGCCATGGTTCCGTCGGAGGCGATCTTCCTCATAACATCACGAGAACCCGGAGCTATTCCCAGACTCACATGATCGGATACCGCATTGCCTCCCAGAATCTGTCCGACCTTGTAGAGATCGGCATATGAGGAATTGGTGCAGGACCCGATCGCCACCTGGTTGACCTTGAGACCTGCGATCTCACT
>CADBOI010000022.1 GCA_902796335.1 uncultured Spirochaetales bacterium | reverse complement strand
GCAGATTCCCATGACCAGGCTCATGTCGTGCTCGATCAGAAGGATGGCGATGTGGAACTGGTCGCGGATCTTGCCGATGGTCTCCATCAGGTTCTCCGTCTCTGCAGGGTTCATACCGGCAGCCGGCTCATCCAGAAGCAGGAGCTTCGGATTGGTGGCCAGGGCTCTGATGATCTCGAGCCTGCGCTGGGATCCGTACGGAAGGTTTCCGGCGTTCTCGTTGGCAAGGTCTTCCATGTTGAAGACGTGAAGCAGCTCAATGGCCTTCTGGCGTGCCCTCTTCTCCTCCTTCCAGTATCTGGGGAGTCTGAGCATGGCCTCGGCTATAGAATAGTTCATTCTGGTGTTGAAGCTGTTCATGACGTTGTCGATCACGCTCATGTCCTTGAAGAGCCTGATGTTCTGGAACGTTCTGGCAATACCCTCGTGGTTGCGGGCAACGGTGCTCATGCCTGCAAGGTCCTTCTCGCAGAGAGTGATGACGCCGCTTGTGGGGGTGTAGACACCGGTCAGCAGGTTGAAGACCGTGGTCTTTCCGGCACCGTTGGGTCCGATCAGACCCACAATCTCGTTCTCATTGACCTCGATGTTGAAGTCACTTACAGCGGCAAGTCCGCCGAACACAATTCTCAGGTGGTCGCATTTAAGTACGTTGCTCATGCCTTCACCCCCTTTGAGGAATCGGCCTTGACCTTGCCGTTGCGCAGTCTGTTAACAATCCTCTCTATGGTGTTGCCCATTGAGAAGTCATATGTTCCCATGAGTCCCTTCGGTCTGAAGAGCATCATCAGGACAAGGGCCAGTGAGTATGCGACCATTCTGTAGTCGCTGAACGACCTGAGCATCTCGGGAAGAGCTGTCAGGACAATGGCCGAGATCACTGAACCGAGCATGGATCCCATACCGCCCAGAACCACCATGACGAGGATCTCGATCGACTTCATGAACTTGAACGTCGAAGGATAGAGCGATCCGATGTAGCCGGCGTACAGGCATCCCGCCACTCCGGCGAGCATTGCGGAGAACACGAATGCCGTGGTCTTGTAGAACGTGGTGTTGATTCCGACTGACTCGGCTGCGATCTCGTTGTCGCGGATTGAAAGGACTGCCCTGCCGTGGCGGCTCTTCATGAACACGTGGATCAGGAAAAGACAGATCACGGTGAAGACGAAGATCACGTTGAGGCTTGTGAACTTTGGGATTCTGGCTAGACCGGAGGCACCGTATGTGAACTTGAAGCCCAGGACGGAGTCGATGTTTGTCAGGACAACCCTGATGATCTCACCGAAGCCAAGTGTGATGATTGCAAGATAGTCACCCTTGAGCCTGAGGGCCGGGATACCGATCAGCAGGCCGAAAAGTCCGGCGACAAGTGCCGAAAGCAGGACGGCGATGATCAGGTACGGGATGACGGCTGCGTTGTTGCCGGCCCTGAGAAGCTGTGCGACAGGTGTGCTCTTCATGAAGATCGCACCGGCATATGCACCCACGGCCATGAAGCCGGCATGTCCAAGAGGAAGCTGGCCAAGATATCCGCACACAACGTTGAGGCTGGTTGCGAGGATGATGTTGATTCCGATTGTGATCAGGATTCCGCGGTAGTACTCCCCTTTCAGGCCTGCGCCCGAGATGAAGAGGGTCAGAATAACCCACACGATTGAAATCAGAACTGCATTGATGATGTATCTGACCGGAGTCTTGAGTTTGAATTCTTTCATGGCAACCTCCATCAGACCTTCTCCTGGATCTTCTTGCCGAGGAATCCCGTGGGCTTGAAGAGCAGGACGATGATGAGGACCAGGAAGACAGCAGCATCCTTCCACATGGAAAGACCGACCGCGGCGACCAGGGCCTCGAGAATACCGATGGTGAATCCGCCGATCATGGCACCGGGAATGGATCCGATTCCACCGAGGACGGCTGCGACGAAGGCCTTGATTCCCAGCATGGAACCCATGGTCGGGCTGGCCTGAGTGTATGCGCAGAGGTACAGGACGGAACCTATTCCGGCAAGGGCGCTTCCGATTGCGAACGTCATGCTGATGGTGCGGTTCAGGCTGATTCCCATCAGCTGGGCTGCACCCATGTCCTCGGAGACGGCTCTCATGGCCTTACCTGCCTTGGTCTTGTTGACGACGAACGACAGAAGGACCATGACCACGACGGATACCAGAATGGTTACGATGGCTACGAAGCTGACATTGATCTGACCGAGCATGATGGAACCCGTGATCAGCGGATCCATGCTCTTCTGGTCAGCACCGAATACGAGCTGCGCACCGTTCTCGAGAAGGAACGATACACCGATTGCGGTGATGAGGAGAGAAAGTCTCGGAGCGCTGCGAAGCGGTGTGTATGCGACCTTCTCGACAAAGACACCCAGAAGAGTGCTGACGGTGATTGCAAGGGCAATGGCCACCACAGGCGGCAGAGCGAAGCTTGCAATAGCGTAATACGTCATGTAGGCTCCGACCATGATGATGTCACCATGGGCGAAGTTCAGCAGCTTGATGATTCCGTAGACCATGCTGTATCCCAATGCAACGAGTGCATAGACACTTCCGGTCTGCATTCCGTTTATCAGCTGTGCAATCAGCAAAGAAAACGTCATTAGTTGGTTTCCCCCGGCACTTGGTATTCCTGAAATTAAACAGTCCTTGTAAGAACTTCCTATAAATATGAATAAATAACAAAAAAGGCGCAAGTAACCCTGCGCCTTTTTTTGGATTTATTGCCTGATTTTTATCAGAAGAACTCGTCAAACAGCTCTTCGCCACCGGCAATCTTGATGATGGCAACGCTCTTGATAGGATCGTTGGTAGCGTTGAATGTGTAGCTTCCAGTGATTCCCGGGAAGGCGTTCATGCCCTTGATTGCGTCGATGATGGCCTGCTTGTACTCGGCTGTACCGGCCTTGAGACCCTTGCCTTCAGCTGTCTTGAGAGCCTCGGCCATGATCAGTGAAGCATCCCATGCCAGCGGAGCGAACATGTTGGGGACTTCCTCGTTGTACTTGGCCTTGTAGTCTGCCTCGAACTGAGCGACTGAAGCTGTTCCAGGAGCATAACCTGACATGTAGATTGTTCCCTCGAGGTCAGCGGCGCTTGCATAGTTCTTGACTGAACCGAAACCGTCACCACCGATGATCTTTGCCTTGCATCCTGCAGCTCTGAGAGCTGTGATTGCACGACCTGCCTCGCCGTAGTAGATCGGCATGAGGACAACGTCCGGGTTGGCGGCTGCGATGTTGGTCATCTGAGCCTTGTAGTCGACGTCACCGGTTGCGAAAGCCTCTTTGGCGACAACCTTGAGTCCGCAGGCAGCGAGCTGGCTCTCAACACCCTGGACAATGGCCTCGGAGTAGTCTGAACCGTTCTCGTAGAAGATTGCGATTGTCTTTGCACCGTACTTCTGTGAAGCGTACTGAGCCATCTTCTCGCCCTGGAACGGATCGAGGAAGCATGAGCGGAAGACGTTTGTCTTGACTTCAGACTTCGGATCGTCCGGATCCATGACTGTGAGCTTCGGGTTGGTTGCTGAAGCTGAGATCTGCGGCATGTTGTCATCGTAAGTCACGTCTGAGAGAGCAATTGAAGCTCCGGAGAGAACTGAACCGATGATGGCTGTTGCACCGTTGGCCTTGGCCAGGTTGTAAGCGTTGATGGACTCTGTTCCGTCTGCCTTGTCATCGTACTCAAGAAGCTTGATCTGCTTGCCGTTGATTCCGCCGGCTGCATTGAGCTGCTCGAAGAACATGACAACAGAGTTGCGTACAGGAACTCCGTACATTGCGTAGTCACCGGTTGTGTTTCCGATGAAAGCGATTGTGATGGTGCCGGAAGCGGCACTTGAAGAAGCCTCACTGTTACCGCCGGCGAAGACCGGAGCAGCAATGAAAGCGGCAATTACCAAAGCAAAAAGCAAAACTTTCTTCATTGATTTCTCCCTTGTTAGATTCCAAATATGGTTTTTTATGTGGCAATACTACAGGTTTCAGTATTTTTATGCAAGATTTCTCCATATTTTTTCATTAAATTTCTACTTTTCCCCGCCCTCAGGCCCCTTTCCATGTCTTGTTCATCACACTTGAAAGTTGATATCATCATTTTCATGCAGATAGAACTGAAGAATCTGGTAAGAACATACGATACGGTCCATGCCGTGGAAGGCGTCAGCCTCTCCATACCCTCCAACGAGATTTTCGGCATCATCGGACTGTCCGGAGCCGGCAAGAGCACGCTCGTGCGCCTTGTCAGCCTTCTCGAGAAACCCGACAGCGGTGAGGTCTGGTACGAAGGGGAAAGAGTCGACAACCTCCCCGAAAAGGACATCATCATGCGCCGCCGCCATCTGGGCATGATATTCCAGAACTTCAACCTCTTCTCATCCCGCACGGCCGGCGAGAACATCGCCTACCCAATGGAGATCTGCCGCTACCCCAAGGACCAGATCGCATCCCGCGTCACCGAGCTCCTTGAGGTCGTAGGCCTCTCCGACAAGGCCGATGCCCCCATCTCCACCCTCTCCGGCGGACAGAAACAGAGAATAGCAATCGCGCGCGCACTCGCATGCAAGCCCGACATCCTCTTCTGCGACGAGGCCACCAGCGCCCTGGATCCAAAGACAACCCAGCAGATCCTGGCCCTGATCAAGGACATCCAGCGCAAGATGAACCTCACCGTGGTCATGATCACCCACCAGATGGAGGTCGTCCGCGACGCCTGCGACCATGTCGCGGTCCTTTCGGACGGAAAGGTCGTCGAGCAGGGAACCGTCAAAGAGCTGTTCGAGAATCCAAAGACCAACGTCACCAAGGAGTTTTTGTCCCACCTGACACCCAACACCAAGGACGTCAGGGAAGACGGAGTAGTCATCTGGTCCGACGTACCGGCACGCTATGTGCTGAGGTTCCTCAACGACAGGGTCGAGACCCCCGTCATCTCCGACATAATCAGGGAGTTCGACGTAGTCTTCAACATCAGCGGAGCCGGCATCCAGAAAGTCGGTGATTCAAAGATGGGAACGATGGTCTGCGACATAACAGGCAGCCCCAAGGCGGTCGAGGCCGCCCTGAAGGCCATCCGTGAGCGCGGAGTAAAGGTAGAGGAGGTACAGGCATGACACCGGCAATCTGGAACCTTATCTGGCAGAGCACACTTCAGACACTCAGCATGGTGCTCTTCTCAACAATCTTCTCCGTGGTCTTGGGCCTTCCCCTTGGAATCCTGCTCTGCATCACATCACCCGAAAGCCAGGGAGGAATCAGACCCAAGCCGGTTCTGAACGTTGTCCTGAGCAAGATCGTCAACGTCCTCAGGTCCTTCCCTTTCATCATCCTGATCATAGTCCTGTTCCCGCTTTCAAGACTCGTCGTCGGAACCGCAATCGGAACAAAGGCCACCATAGTGCCACTTTCGATCGCGGCAGCCCCGTTTGTAGCCCGTCTTGTAGAGACATCGCTTAAGGAAGTCGACAGAGGCGTCATCCAGGCCGCAAGGATCATGGGATCCACAAACTCCCAGATAGTCTTCAAGGTCCTTCTGCCCGAGGCACTCCCCTCCCTGATCTCAGGACTGACTCTGACGATCATCAACCTCATCGGTTACAGCGCAATGGCCGGAGCAGTCGGCGGAGGCGGACTCGGAGACCTTGCCATCCGCTACGGATACCAGAGATTCAGACCTATGGTCATGTTCATCGCGGTCGTCGTGATTCTCGTTTTGGTCGAGCTCATCCAGTTTATCGGAAACAGAATCAGCGCAAATATGATGAAAAAAAGATAATTGGGTATTGCACAACTGCACGTTTCTATGTACAGTAAAGCCAATTCAGGCAAAGGAGGAGTCACATATGGTTACCAACACCGCTATCATGATGATGTGCTTCTCCATGTGCATGCCCTCGCGGGCATAAGTACTATTATTTTTCCATTCATAAAGTGTATTGTTTTTCCGGCAGAAGTATCATTCTGTAACCATATCCGGCCACATTGATGGCGGATTTAACATATAAACCTATTAATTTGAGGAGATAAACCATGAAAAAAGCCATCGCAATCACATTGGTAATTCTGGCTGCATTCGCAGTATTCGCAAACGGATCCGCAGAGGTCAAGGCATCCAACAAGATCACAGTCGGTGCCACACCGGAGCCCCACGCAGAGATGCTCAACCTGATCAAGGATGACCTCGCAGCACAGGGAATCACTCTTGTCGTCCAGGAGTTCACAGACTATGTCACACCGAACGAAGCAGTTGAGAGCGGAGAGATCGACGCCAACTTCTTCCAGCACATTCCTTACCTCGAGTCATTCAACACAGAGCGCGGTTTCCATCTTGTCAATGCCGGCGGAATCCACATCGAGCCCCTCGCACTGTACTCAAAGAAGTACAAGGCTCTCGCCGACCTTCCCAAGAACGCAAAGATCGCCATCCCCAACGACCCGACCAACGAAGGCAGAGCTCTTCTTCTCCTTGCCAGCGCAGGCCTGATCACACTCGCAGATCCCAACAGACTTGATTCAACAACAATCGACATCACAGCCAACCCGAAGAACATCTCCTTCGCAGAGGTTGAGGCCGCTTCCCTTCCGAGAGTCCTCGATGACGTAGACGCAGCAGTCATCAACGGAAACTATGCAATTCCCGCCGGATTCTCAGCAGCCAAGGACGGTCTCATTGTCGAAGGTGCAAACAGCCCGTACGTCAACATCATCGCAGTCAAGGCCGGCAACGAGAACAAGGATGCCGTCAAGGCTCTCGTCAAGGCTCTTCAGAGCGACAAGGTCAAGAAGTGGGTCGCAGACACCTACAAGAACGGCGAGGTTGTCGTAGTCTTCTAAGACAAACCGCCAAACACAAAAAAGCCGGATTTTCAATGGAATCCGGCTTTTTCTTTGCCCCGAAG
>CADBOI010000021.1 GCA_902796335.1 uncultured Spirochaetales bacterium | reverse complement strand
TTTGATTCCAGATACCAGCTTCCGGCTGAAGAGAAGGAGGAGACTCCATTCTTTGTTGCTTACAGAGAAGGTGAGGAAGGTTGCATGGTTGAGGAAGTTGAGAGGGCCTGACGAATTGATGCAACGTGTGCGTCAGAAATCGTCGTCGTCACGGCGGTTTCTGCCGTATTCGCTGCTATCATAGTAGAAGCCGTCGTTGAGAAGGTCTTCATCGTCCTCGTCATCATCGTCGTCTTCCTCGTAGTCCTCGTAGTCGCTTACATCAGGAGCATCATAGATGTCGTCGATCTCGTCGTCCTCATCGAAGTCGTCATCATCGTCGAAATCGTCATCGTCGTCTTCGATCTCGTCTTCGAAATCATCATCGTCGTAAAAATCGCCGTAGTTGCGTCTGTTCCCTGGCATGTTTCACTCCTAATTTACTGAAAGGATAGAATCACCAAATGCAGATGTCAATTGAGTTTTTTCCAATGCTTGGGTATACTTTGGGAAGAGGACTATATTATGAAAAGAAAATTGACCCAATTGTTAGTTGCCCTTGTTGTCGTTCTGGTAGCTCTCACAAGCTGTTCAACGACAATCGCGCTCAATACTCTTGTACCTGCTAAAGTCGATGTTAGCGGTTACAAGACCATGGCAGTCATGTCCACACAGGACAACTCCAGATGGAACCGCCCTTCATTCTGGAATTCATTCATCCCTGTCAAGTCGGTCGACCCGATCTTCATGCTCAGCCTGAGCCTGTCTTCCGGACTTGATTTCAGTGCTTCGACCACAATCGCCGATGCCGCAACAGACATGATCACAAAGGCTGTCGACACCGGTATTTCATACAAGGTCATTCCGCCAAATCTCACGGATGCCTACATCACTGTCGGAACCAGCAACAATAACCTCAGAAAGGTTCTTATGGACAACGGCATCGATGCCATCCTCAAGACTGAGATCACACAGGTCTACTACGATGAGTACATCTCGCAGGAGACAGACTGGGTCTCATCCAAGGACAAGGCGGGAAGACCCTACAACAAGAAGAGATTCTATCTTGTACAGCAGTACGCGATCTCCCTCTCATACACACTCACGGATGTCGAGAACAACAAGATCATCGCAACAAGCACCTTCGCTTCAGACACACGTGAGAAGAAGACCCAGATCGGTCACACAGAGGATGCAACAGACAGATTCTATGAGGATTACTACACAATCACATCAGCATCCCAGCTGCTGCGCAACCTGATCAAGGAGTTCACCGACTCGTTCAGAGCCGAGCTCTCTCCTCACTATGTGACTGAGTACTTCACATTCTTCCCCAACAAGCCGAAGGAGAAGAGCCTCGAGTCGGCTTACGATGCACTTGACGACCAGAAGTGGAACGTCGCTCTCAGAATGTTCGCCGATGAATATGCAAGGTCAGGCCACTACAATGCCGGACTCAACGCTGCCATCCTGTATTTTGCAAACGGAGAGGTTGACAAGGCATTCGACCTCACACAGGAGATCTACAAGAAGACAGGCAGTTCAGACGCATTGGATCTGTACTACCACTTCAAGACGATCACCGACCGTGAGAACGCCGCCAACAAGCAGATCAACAGCACGGAAAAATCCGGAGCAACAGCTCCCAATTCCAGCAGTCTGATCGGATTCTGACGTGCTCTTCGTAATAACGGGGAACGGAAAAGGCAAGACCACCAGCTCGCTGGGGATGGTGGTCCGTGCCATGGGACAGGGCATCAAATGCTCTGTCCTTCAGTTTATTAAGGCCGATCCCCATGTTTTGGGGGAATACAGAACCCTCAGCTCCATAGGAGTCGATTGGGAGTCCTGGGGTCTTGGATTCATGTGGAAACAGAAGGATCCGGGACCCACCGCCGACCTGTGCGCCCAAGGATGGGACAGCTTTGTGAAAAAGGCGGAGAGCGGGGACTATGGACTGATTGTCCTTGACGAGTTCACTTATGTGCTGAACTACGGGATGTTGGATTCCGGCATGGTTCTGGAGTACCTTTCGACACATATCGGAAAGCCGGGTTTCCCCCATGTTGTCATAACGGGCCGCGAGGCTCCGAAGGCTCTTGTGGATCTTGCCGATACCGTAAGCAGGATAGAGGATGTCAAACATCATTTCCGTTCCAACGGGGGAAAGACGGTACGCGGAATAGAGTTCTGAGCACTGTTTACGATGTTTTGGTAGCCTAAGATGGCCTGAAAATAAGATTTTTACAGTTTTTCTCTGAGTTTTGCGTATCTGGGCCATCGTTTTGATGCAACGATGGCCTGATTTTTATTATTCTTATTATTCTTCCAAAATCGGTGCCGATACTATATGATTATATTGCCCCATTGTGGTGA
>CADBOI010000020.1 GCA_902796335.1 uncultured Spirochaetales bacterium | reverse complement strand
GATGCCAACAATATCTGTTCCAATATACTGCAAACAGTGTCTGTTGCCTCCGTGTTCCCCATGTCTTCACATGTCTTTCAGCGTCATGCACGGCCTCTCCAGTGTCTCCCTGTGCCCGCAAGTGCGTTCCCATGCCATCACATGCCTTACTGAGTCCTGCACGTGCCTTTCCCGTGCATTCCAACGGTCTGCACGTGCCGTTCAGCGTCTTTACCGAGAATCACCTGCTGCCCGTCTTCGAACTGTCAAAACTGTGGATCGGAACGTATTTGCAGACCTGGTCGATGTAGTCTTTGTACCTCGGATACTTGCCTGCTGATATCTTCTCTCCCAGCATCGAGCTTCCCATGAAAAGCAAGATCAGAAGAAGCGGCCCCACCATGGACCAGTGGAAGATGCCGCACCTTGCCGCACCTGCACCAACTGTGAAGAAATAAAGACTAATCCAGATCCCCTGCTCTCCCAGGTAGTTTGGATGGCGCATCCGGCTCCAAGGACCGAGCGTGTTGAATCCCAAATTGTAAGGCTCTGGAAGCTTGTCCATGTCCCTTGTCTCTGCCATGTATTTTTTCTTTGTCTGATGGAAAAGCCACTGGTATTCGTCCGCCACCGTCTCCAGAATCAGAAACGCTACGGCGAAGATCAACGCAAGCGCATCAGGATACCCGAACGGCACTGCAGACTCCATCACAGCCAGAGCCGGCAGACATATTGCAAGAACCAGAGCGTTCTGGTAGAACGAGATGAAAAAAAGATTGAACAGAGTCCACAGAAACTTGTGTCTGAATATGGGATTCTGTCTGACAATGGACCAGCGGTAATCCTCGGTCCCCGTCCAGAATTTCAGGCTGTATGCACCCTTTCTTGCAAAGTTGATCGTAAGCCGGATTCCCCAGAGCGTCACCACCATTGCATAAACCACAATGCGGGTCTTGAAACCGCCCTTCACAGCAACCACCCACGCGTAGACAATTGGAAGCAGACTCCACAGTTTGTCCATCTGTGAGAAATTCTGTGTGATCTCACCTACGATAAAGCAGTAACCTACACTGCATCCGCAGATGATTATCAAGGTCTTCAATGTCCTGGTTTGCAAAACTGTCAGTGAAAAGTCACTCAGAACCAAAGATGCGGCTATCAAAGCCACAACCACAATTGCCGTCAATACCGATACAACTTTCTTGCCCATGGCAACACAATACAGGATTTCACAAAAATAATCATTCCTTACATACCCGACTTGTTGCAATCTTTGAAAAAAGTGTAGGATTGTTCCCGAATTGAGGTAAACATATGGACATCAGCATTCTTCTGGCCTTCCAGAATTTCAGAAACGGCATCGGAATCATCTTTGTCGATTTCTTCAAGAAAATGACATTCTTCGGAGAACTCAATACAACCCTCGTGTTCCTAGGCATCATCTACTGGTGCATCAGCAAGGAACTGGGAACCTATCTCATGATGGGTTGGAGCGGCAACCGCTTGGTCAACGGTTTTCTCAAAGTCACTTTCTGTGCATACAGACCTTGGATCAGAGACCCGAGAATCATCCCGCACGGGGATTCCATGCTTACCGCAACCGGATATTCATTTCCCAGCGGCCATTCCACAAACGCTGCCAGCATCTTCGGCGGAACTGCAATGAAAACCGACCTTTCCCGCCCGACCAGAGTTGCGCTGTTCGTGGTTGTCCTCCTTGTAGGCCTCAGCCGTATGTTCCTGGGTGTACACACACCTCAGGATATCCTGATCGGAATCTCCGCGAGCCTTCTGGTCATGTTCCTTTCCCTGAAACTCATGAACTGGCTGGACAGCAATCCTTCCAAAGACATTCTTGTTGCCTGCATCGGAATCGCTCTTTCAATCGCTCTCGCCGTCTATGCCGCACTCAAGAACTATCCTGTAGACTACGATGCAAACGGCAAGATCATCGTTGAAGGAGCAAAGATGGCTAACGATACCTTCAAGGCCGTAGGCTGGGTCTCCGCCTTCCTTATCGGCTGGGTCCTTGAAAAGAGATTCGTCGGCTTCACCACTGAGACCACTGCTGTCAAGAAACTGGGCAGAGCTCTCTTCGGTCTTCTCGGCTACTACAGCGTCAGCTTTGTACTTAACTCGCAGATCAAGCTGTGGCTCTCAGGCCCTGCAGCAACAATCATCACCTGCTTCCTGCAGATGTTCTACATCTCATTCCTATTCCCGTTCTGCATCAAGAAATTCGAGAAAGCGGAAATCTGAGCTGCCTTTCCATCGAATCACAGCCATCCCACAACTGCTGAACCTTTACGTTCAATGGTTGTGGGTTATTTTTTCTCATATCAGGTATTTGTCTATCAGCCTTTTGACATCGACAGTGTCCAGCGGATGGTCCTTCGATTCGAATGTCAGAAGTATTTTGTCCCCTGGAAATAAACGAATTTAGGTAGACCGAAAAAGCGAAACCCCCTCTGTAGACGTCTTCCAAACCCAAAACAGACAAAAACAAGGGGTTGCCCACCCGGACAACCCCTGAATAATCACAATTAATACGGCAATCAGATGTCGCTTACTGCAAACTCGTCCGTGACGACCGTCTCGTCTGTCGCAGAAACCTCGACCGGAGTCTCTATGAACTGTGTCATGTAGACGCTCTTGTCCAGGCCTTTGATCAGAGCCGGCAGATTGATGATAATACCGTCCCAGCCGTACGGAACCTTGATCTTGAAGGTCTCGGTCTTCTTCTGGCTGTTCTTGGTCTCCATGTATGTCACTGTAACCTTGACGCTCTGACCCATGAATGTGGCGGCACCACGCTCGCGGGCGCTGAGCTTCTGGGTCTCGTTGTTCTTGACCTCGATGTCGGCACGGTAGAAAGCGGCATAGGAGCCACCGGATGTCTCGATGGTCTTGTTGTCAAGATAGATCGTGTGGCCGCGGCCGATGATCATCATCACAGCAGCGAGAATCAGGATGGCTACAACCGTAAGGATCTTGTAAAGCAGGGCTTTTCCAATCTTCATTTGTCAGCCTCCTTCTGTGCAAGTGCCAGTTCACGTCCGGCAAGGCTTGAGGTTCTCCTCTTCTTTGTCTCGTACATGATCAGGGCGAAAGTGATGACGGCGTAGGAAACGAAGACTCTGAAGTACTCACCTATCATCGAGTCTCCCATCAGGACTGTACCTGCGCTGGGGGCGACGATGAACATCAGGTGGAACAGAGTGACACCGAGGAAGACGTTTCCGATGCTGGCACGGTCAACCGAAGCACCTCCGACAAGGAGTGCTGCGATACAGAACATACCGATCTGAGAATGTGCCGTGTATGTCGAGAGGTTTCCCATGTTCTGCAGGTAGATGATCATACCGAAACCTGCGAGGACTGTGGACATGACGATGGAGATGATTCTTGTCCTCTCTACGTCGATACCTGCGGCTCTGGCAACTTCCATGTCCTGGCCGACTGCTCTCATGTCCTGACCCAGCTTGGTCTTTCTGAACCAGACGATGAACAGACACAGCAAAGCCACGACTGCAAATGTCATGACGGGGATCTTGATTCCGCCGAATCTGATGGCCAGAAGGTTGTCCAGGGACTGTCTCATTGAAAGAAGGCTGACGGTGTTTCTGATACCGTAACCTCTGGGAAGGATAATGCTCGAGTGGACGATCGGGATGATTGCACCCATGGCATAGAGGACGATCAGCTGGTAGATACCGTTGATGAAGTAGTTCATGATGTATCCTGTGATCATCTCTCTTCCGCGGGCAAGGTTCATGATCTTACCGCAGATGACACCAAGAAGAACAGAGATGGGGATGGAGATGATCATTGCAAGGACCATTCCCGGGATTCCCCAAATCTGCCAGTCTGAGACGAGGATAAGACCGATCTCACCTGCCATTGCACCCAGTGTCATACCGAAGTTCAGACCCATACCTGCCATGATGGGGATCAGAAGGCTGAGAATCAGGAAGCTGTTTCTGGCGATTCTGGTGATGATCTCAGCAAGCAGATAGTTGAGTGAGAAACCCGAGATGGGGATGCAGACAGCACAAATAACAACGAACATGAACGGAACGGTATTGTTCCTGAACAGGCTCCAGATCTTTGAACCGAAACTCTTGTTGTTGCTCATCTGGACACCTCCGACTTTCTTGTGAGGGCGTAGATGATCATTCCGTTGGAGGCGATGACTCTTATGACCTCACTCATGTCCATGTGGATCATCGAGTTCATGACTGTAGGAGTCATTGTGACGATGCCCTGGAACAGGAAGGTTCCGATGATGACGTTCGTGATTGTTGCCTTGTTGACCGTAGCTCCTCCGATCAGGATGGCGGAGACAGCAGGAAGCGCCATGTTGAACGGTGCCATATACAGCTGGATGAATCCGAAGCCCTGCTCGTACACGAGGATACCGATGGCTCCAAGCCATGTCGAAAGGATGACGCTCAGAAGTCTTGTTCTGTCGATGTTGATTCCGGCAGCCCTTGCGAAGTTCGGGTTGGAACCGACGGCGGTCATTGCAGTACCGGTCTTGGTGTGCAGGAATGCCCAGATACCGAAAGCCAGAACCGCGAAGAACAGCAGCGATCCGACGGGAATCGAAAGATGGCCGATGTTGATCTGAAGGAAGTTGGCAAGAGCGCCGTTGTAATAACCTTCAAGGGAGATTGTGGTTCTCAGACCCTTTCCTGCATAACCCCAGACCATGTTCGGGCTGTGGTACGGAAGAAGGAGCCACATCATGCACATGAGCGAGACAGAGGAGAAACCGACATAGGTAGCGATCATCATCTCTCCGCCCTTGATCTTGTTCAGAAGGAAGCCGTAGAGGGCTCCGAGGATCAGTGCGAACGGTGTGGCGAACAGAACTGCGACCCAGAAGCTTGCAAAGCCGGTTGCACCGACTTCGATGGCCAAGGTTCCACCCAGAAGACCGGCGATGATTCCCAACGGAAGACCGAAGTTGAGTCCGCATCCGGAGTGGATCATCGGGACCATCGAGAGGACCAGAACTGCGTTCCAGCTGAAACGGTTGAGTGTGTTGCTCAGCTGGGTGAAGAAATTGGCGCCTACGAACGGAGCCATAATAAACAACAGAAGGAGGAATCCGGCGATGATGAGTCTGGGAAGGCCGAAAGACCTGGCAAAGGCTCTGATTCTGTCGACAATCGGATTTCCGCTTGATCTTACAAGTTCAGACATGTCCCCTCCTTTACCTTACGTTGCTGATCATGAGACTTCCGAACTCTTCGGAAGGTCTGTCAGCAGGAAGAATTCCGGAGATCTTTCCACCGGAAACAATGGCGATTCTGTCGCAGATGAAACGGAGCTCCTCGAGCTCTGAGGAGATCATGACAACGGTGACTCCGCTTTCTCTGTTGAACTGCTTCAGGGCATCCAGGACCAGGGCCTTAGCTCCGACATCGATACCTCTGGTGGGCTCGCTGACGAAGAGGAACCTCGGCTCAAGGGCAAACGCCTTGGCAAGGCAGACCTTCTGCTGGTTTCCTCCGGAAAGCTCCTTGGCCAGCTGCTTGGAACCCAGGCTGCACTTGATCTGAAGCGAGTCGATGTACTTCTCGGTCACTTCCTCGATGGCCTTGTCGTCTCTCCACTTGATCAGACCGCCCAGATAGCTCTTGAGGAACTTGTTCTGGATCTGCATGGCAGGGAACGCGATGTTCCACTCCAGAGTCTCGTCAAGAAGCAGTCCCACGCCTCTTCTGTCCTCGGAGACGAATGCCAGCTGGCTGTCCAGACACTTTCTGGGATTGTTCAGAGGAATCTCCTTACCCCGGAAGATGACTTTTCCGCCGGACTCGTAAAGGCCCATGATCCCGTTGGGGATTCCGAGCTTGCCCTGTCCGGCAAGTCCGCCGATTCCCAGAATCTCGCCGTTGTAGATATCAAGGGATACATCCCTGACGGTCTCACCGGGCATGTCGACCCAGAGGCGCTTGATGGACATGATCACATCATCCTCTTTCTCTGCGGCACGACTCCTTTTGGCTCCGGCCTTGGCAGCACCCTTGTTCTCACGTCCGACCATCCACTTGGTGATCTCGGTGACGTTGGTGTCTGCAGCAGGAACATCCTTGACGATGACACCGTCTCTCATGACGAGGACCTTGTCGCAAACAGTCAGGATTTCCTGGAGTCTGTGGGTGATGAAGATGACGGCTATTCCGCGCTTTGACATTCCGCGGATCGAGGCCAGAAGCGCATCGGCTTCCTTCTCGGTCAGAACGGCTGTGGGCTCGTCCAGAATCAGGATCTTGAGTTGCTTCTTGCTCAGCTCTCTTGCAATCTCGGTGAACTGCTTGTGTCCGACAGGCATCTGGTTGACGACCATGTTCTTGTCGATCCTGACACCGAGCTTCTCGATAGAAAGCTCCGCATCCTCGTCCATCTGCTTGCGGTCAAGTGTGTTGAGTCTTGATCCGAAGACCTTTGAGACTACGCTAACCTTCTCCGGCTCCCTGTTCAGGAGGATGTTCTCGGTGGCTGTAAAACCAGGAATCAGAGAGAATTCCTGATGGACCATGCCGATTCCGGCCTTCAAAGCGTCGAACGGAGACTCGAATTCAACCTTTTCTCCGTCAATAAGGACGCTTCCGCCGTAACCTCCGGTGTCCTTGATCACACTCATACCGAAGAGAATCTTCATCAGTGTGCTTTTACCGGCTCCGTTCTCTCCGACGAGACCCAGAACCTCTCCTTCCTCAAGCTTGAAGTTGATGTCCTGAAGAACATTGTTGGCAAAGAAGCTTTTGCTGACGTTCTTCATCTCAAGCAGAGGCGCTTTTGAATTGCTCATTGTATTCCCCTATTGAATTGGAATGTGTGATGTAGAGGGCAGAGAATCCTCTGCCCTCCGCAACACAGGAAGGGTCGCCCCTTCCTGCATAAGTAAGTCAAAAACGAATTACTTTGTTGTGTATGCCCACTCAGGAACCTCAGCCTCTGTTGCGTGCATGTACTTGTCTCCCTCTTTGCCCATGATGTAGGTATCCTGGTAAACGAGGAAGATGTTGCCCTGCTTGACACCGGTTGTTGCATCGGTGTAGTTGGCTCCGTTCCAGTTGGCGCCCGGTGAGAACTGAGCGAATGCGCTTGAAAGGTCATCGATGTCCTTAAGCTGGCTCTTGCCCTCAATGACGTTCTTGGCGTGCTGTGCGAGACCTGCGGAAACTGTGTAACCATAGGAGTATGCCCATGTTCCGAACTTGCCAGCGCCACCGGCCTTGACGACTGCATCCTCAACCTTCTTCAGGATGGCTGCGAAGTCTCCGGCCTCAGCTGAGAGATCGATTCCGAGAGCTCCAGGATATCCCATGAGCGGTGACGGAAGGTCAGCTTCGACAAAGTATCCGCCGTAAGCAAGAAGCTGCTTGAGCAGAGGCTCTGTGTGAGCATCGTTTGTGCAGAAGTAAGCTGCGTTCTTTCCATACTTCTCGACCCACTCAGGAACCTTCTCGAGGATGTAAGCCTGAGCACCGGCGATTCCAACGTCAGTTGTCGGATCCGGAGCAGTCTCGAGGACGAACTTCATACCGTACATCTCACAGGTCTTTCTCATGATGGCGACACGGCGGCTCATTGTCTCATAAGCCATGTGTCTCGGGAAAGAAATGTGTACGAATGTGTCACATCCGAGCTCGTGAGCGGTCTTGATGATGAGGTAACCTCTGGAAACGAAGTCGTTGTTTGAAACGAGGTCAGCAGCACCACCGATGACAGGAAGATCTTCGTGGGACTCACCTGCGAGGCAGATGATGTCAGGTCTTCTCTCCTTGATCTGGCGGAAAGCCTCTGCGGTTCCAGGAACAGCCTGGTTGACGACAATGGCCTTCATGAGAGGATCATCGGAAAGGTTCACGATTGTCTGGATTGTTGTCTCCAGCTCCTCGGTGAAGTTGTCAGGATAGATGGCAAGCTTAACCATGTCCTCTCCATAGAGAGCCTGAAAAGCCTCAGCACCACGGCGGTCATCCTCTGACTGTGAAACTGAACCGGTGACGATTCCGATATGGAAAGCATCAACCTTCTCAGTCTTTGCCTCGGTTGCTCCGTTTGCAAACACTGCAGAGATTGCAAGGAGAGCAACAAGAAGAACGATCAAAGTCTTTTTCATTCTTTATTCCTCCATTAAAGATTTACAATATAGAAATTGCTTCAGTTATTTTATCAACGAGAAGATAGTTGAGGAATACCTATGCGTCAAAAAAAAGAGAAAATAATGGGCTTAAGACTGAAATCGGACGGAATCAGCTGTGGATGGTATCCTTGCAGCCCTTGCTCAGCCTTCCGAGTGCGACAAGTCCGAAGCACAGCGGAACCATGGGCAAAAGCGCCGGAACCAGATAGAGCGGATAGACCGGAATAATCTTGTAGAGCATTTCCAGAGCCGGGTTTCCGGGCATGCCGAATGTGTACAGGTAGTTCACGGGAATACCTGTCAGCTTCCTCAGCGTGAGATTGATCAGGAACATTCCGAAATAAAGAACCAGAAGGATACCGTAGCTTTTGGGAACTTCCCTGTATCCGGGTCTGTAGAATCCGGTGGAGACAAGCAGGATGCTCTGGACAATCAGGATATGGTGGTAAAGCCAGTATCCGTAACCCTTTACGCTTGAGAACAGTCCGATGTTCACAAACGCCGGATCCGGAGAAAGCAGAGCCAGGAAGGCACCGAAGATACCGAAGCAGTAGCAGAAGTTCAGGAGCCCGGGCTTCTTTGTGAGAAGAGCCACGATCATCAGCATGGAGTTCAGGTTGCAGAGATGGAACGGCAGCTCAAGCGGAAGCTGGAAATCGAATGTCGGGTCCTTGGACAACATGAACTTGTAGAAGACCCAGTAAAGAAGGTTGAAGACGGCCAGTGCAAGCAGGACCTTTGTCTTGCCCTTGAGGTCGAGCCCCTTCAGCAGGCAGGTGAAAACAACAACCAGCACTGCATCCGCAGCAAAAAGGATGAACCATAGCGGTGAGAAGACAGACAAAAGCATTGAAGCACCTCCGAATCACGCCTGGGTTTACTATACAGTCCCGCTGATACCCTTTGTCAATCCCGCAGGCTTTACATCGTTGCCGTATCCAGGTTCGGATTCCGGCACGAACCTCAATCCGTATTGATGGACAGTGCCACGTCTATGTTCATTTCCGGGAAGCGTTTACCCAACTCATTCTCAAGTCAGACCCTATCATTCTCATGGTCCTCGTCATTGAATTCGGGAGCCACGGCCAGGGATATGACATTCCTGTCCATGTCGACCGTAAGCGAACGGATGGGTCCTGTCGGCATTTCTCATGGCCAGAAACGACGATATTATAATGAAAACGCACGAAACCGAGTCAGACAGGCTATTGACTGCATCGAGGACAATCACATTCGAGTCTATAGCCATACCAGTGATAATCTTCCCGGAGAACAGCAGGAAGTTCACCAGAATTCCTACCGCGGCGACCTTGATTATCGATTTGTTCCTGTCCTGTACCGAAATCCCCATTATACTTGAACCTCCGGGATATTCTACCGACTATCGGGCCCGGACTCAACCCGAACACAACCCTTTTTCTGAACCTTCATTTTTCTCTACCATATATGGCGGGAATTATAGTAATCTATTCTCTATGGGAAAAACTACGACACACAGAATTTTAATCACCTCCCTCTATGGAGGAGTTTCCGGCGGAAAGCTTCGTTACTACTACACAAAGAAGGACGACAAGGTCCTCTACTGCGATGCTCTTATCTCTGCCGAGGCAAGCTGCAAGTATGTTCTCGCGAACCACAGGATCGACGAGATTGTCACATTCGGATCGAAGTCCACCTTCGACGAGGGCGACGGACTGAAGCCGCTGCTTCTCAAAGACGGCAGCGCCTTCTACGCATCGGACATCAGGAACATGTCCACCTACAGCCTGTTCAGATACAGGCTTGCCGAGTACCTCGATGAGATCGACATCGAGGAGCAGGACATCCGAGAGCTTCTCTCCGAAGAGGAGCAGGAACAGATGAGCAAGTTGATCGAGGAGTTCTTCTACAAAACGGACAACTCCGAGAAGACCCAGCACTTCAACAGGTTCTTCAACCACCTGATGCAGGACATAAACCTCCGCGACTCGTTCATCTCCAACATGGAGGAGAAATTCCCGGAGACAAAGAAGGATCCGAAGAAATACCTCAAATGGATATACCGGCAGCTCTACAACGAGATGAAAAGTTCCTACAAGCTCGAGCTTCTCGAGGAGAACTCGGAAGTGATGATCAGGTTCATCCCCGTCGGAGAAGAGGAGAACGGCGTCTTCATCGAGAACTTCAGCAAGATCATGAGGGAGATCAAGGATGTGGACAACTCGGAAATCGAGCTCTACATCTGTATCCAGAGTGATGACGCCTCCGACATGTTCGTCCTGACCAACCTGATCAACCTGGTCAATGCCATGCCCGATGCCCACATCAAGGTCGCAAGGGTAATCACAACCACACGCAACCCTGAGGAGGTCGTCGCCCTCGTCTCGGACGATACATTGAAATTCTCGATCTCCGACCTTGTCTCCGGAACCAGGGCCTTCATGCAGTACGGAAAGACCGACATGCTCCTCGGCTTCTGGCAGAGGATGGGAGTCGAGAACGACGATGTCGAAAGGCTCCTGTACGCGATGAGGAACATCGACTACGGAATCTCGCTCTGTGACATATCGGACATTGAGAGAGGAATCACAAGCCTCAGGAACCTGTTCAAGGAAGTCCGTCAGATCAAGTCCGAGACATTCGTCGACAAGTACTTCGACATGATAGCAACAGGAATCAAGCGCGACTACGGCTCACTTGTGGAAAGCGACGACATCATATTCATCGACCTTGTCAAATGGGCCTACAGGAAAGGTTTCTGGCAGCAGACCCTCACCCTTATCGAGTCCCGTGCCGCAGATGCCTTCGTCGACAACGGATTCTTCTACTACAGCAACTCACCCGAGGCCACGGAAGAGGCCAAGAAGGTATTCGCCCAGCTGTACTACGACCTGAAGCCGTACGAGAAGTACAAGCTCGAGGAGATCTCGCACTACTACATCAAGTACTACAACAGAGGTGGAGTCCCCCACACCAACGACCAGAAATCCAACCAGATGGCCTATGCCAACCTGAGAATCAGCGAGCTGACCACGGACGACCCGAGGATGATCAAGGCCTACTCGATCTGTCCGGACAAGGATGCACTGAGAGACCTTCTGTTCGCCTACTACTACATCGGTGATGTCAGAAACGCCACAAACCACGCTCTTGAGGAGTTCGGAGGATTCTCTTCCGTCATGCATGACTCGGATGTCAGCGAAAGGATGAACACCAT
>CADBOI010000019.1 GCA_902796335.1 uncultured Spirochaetales bacterium | reverse complement strand
TGGCTCTTTCAACGAAAGACATCAGAAACGTCGCCATTGCTGGTCATAACGGAACCGGAAAGACTTCTCTTTTCGAGCAGTTCCTGTTCTACAGCAATGTGATTTCAAGACCTGAGACGGTCGAGTCCGGAAAGACAACCAGTGACTACACCGAAGAGGAAATCTCAAGGAAGATTTCAATCCACGCAGCGCTCGCCAACATCTCATGGCAGGGCAAGTCGATCAACTTCATCGACACCCCGGGTACTGCAGACTTCGTCGGAGAGGTCACCTGCGGATTCAGAACATGTGAGTCAGCCCTCATGGTCGTTGATGCACGTGACGGCGCACAGATCGAGACAATCAAGCTCTGGAGAAACCTCAACCAGCGCAACAAGCCAAGGATTGTCTTCCTCAACAAGATGGAGCGTGAGAGAGTCGACTACGGCGCAACATTCAACCACCTCAAGGAAGAGTTCAAGACAACATTCGTTCCCGTCGCAATCCCGATGGGCAACGGAACATCCTTCAAGGGTGTCATCAACCTGATCGAGAACAAGGCCTATTTCTTCACAGCTGGACAGAAGGAGAAGGAAGGCGAGATTCCCGCCGAGTACGCCGACGAAGTCGAGCAGTACAGAGAGTCACTCATCGAGGCAGCCGCCGAGGGTACAGAGGACCTGATGGAGAAATATCTCGAGGAGATGACACTCTCCGCCGAAGAGATCCACGAGGGCCTCAAGGAAGGTCTTAAGAACAACGTTCTCGTTCCTGTCTTCTGCGGAAGCACACAGAACAACTCCGGTATCACAAACCTTCTCGACTTCATCGCCGACATCGCCCCGTCCCCGGAGGGAGCACAGGACGACATCGTCAAGGAAGACGGAAGCGAAGACAAGCTCACAGTCGGTGACGGCCCGCTCGCAGCATTCTGTTTCAAGACAGCCATCGACCAGTTCTCCGGAAAGCTCTCATACGTCAAGGTCATCACAGGCAAGATGACAGGCGAAAGCGACATCTTCAATCCTGAGCTCGGAAAGAAAGAGAAGCCGGGCAAGGTCTACAGAGCAGTCGGAAAGAAGCTTGTCGAGACCGACGCCCTCGTTGCAGGTGACATCGGAATCATTGCAAAGAGCAACGTTGCAGCCACAAACTGCACCCTCCTCGCAGGACCTGACCAGAAGTACACCTTCAAGCCGCTCAGACTGCCCAACCCGATCTACTCACTCGCCATCTCAGCAGCCGACAAGAAGTCCGAAGACAAGATGAACGATTCACTTCACAAGATCACCGAAGAGGATCTGACATTCCAAGTCGGCTACAACGAGGAAACAAAGCAGACAACAGTCTCCGGAATGGGAGAGCTCCACATCGGCATGATCCTCGACAAGATCAAGGAGAAGCAGAAGATCCAGATCAACACCAAGCTTCCGCGCGTTGCCTACCGCGAGACCATCACAAAGAAGAGCGGAATCGTCGAGTACGCACACAAGAAGCAGTCAGGTGGACACGGCCAGTACGGTAAGGTCCTCATCGAGATTGCACCGACAGAGCGCGGCCAGTACTACACATTCGAGAACGTCGTCAAGGGCGGTTCGGTTTCCAAGGGTTATGTCCCCGGAATCGAGAAAGGACTTCACGACCAGATGGAGGAAGGATTCCTCGCCGGTTACCCGATGGTCGACATCGGAGTCACACTTGTCGATGGTAAGGAGCACCCGGTCGATTCTTCAGAAATGGCATTCAGACTTGCAGCCAAGGGCGCAATGAAGCTCGCCATCGAGAAAGCCGGCCCCGTCCTCCTCGAGCCGTTCGCAAAGCTTTCCGTCTACATCGACAACCAGTATCTCGGAGACATCCTCTCTGACCTCTCATCCAAGCGCGGAAGAGTTCTCGGACAGGAAGATCTCGGTGGAAACATGGTCCAGGTCAACGCCGAAGTCCCACAGGCAGAGCTTCTCAACTACGCCATCGACCTCAAGTCGATGACAAGTGGAACCGGTTCGTTCGAGCTTGAGTTCGACCACTACGAGACCCTTGCAGGCAAGCTTGCAGAAGATGTCATCAAGGCATCCAAGGAAGCTGCAGCAGCAGAGGAAAACAACAAGTAATTTTCATTGTTGCAAAACATTACAAAAAAAGACTGCAAGCAGAAATGTTTGCAGTCTTTTTTTACTTCAGATACCTTTAATCAAACCTTCTCCACCCAGACCTCGTTGATGACGTAGTCCTTCTCAAGGCCCTTGCGTTCGAAACCGGTCTCAGGTCTCCAGGGCCGCTCGGGGGCGAAACCTCCATAAGGGTTCTTCAGACCGTCCACCGAATCAAGGACCTCCAGCATCTGCTTTGCATAATCCTCCCAGTCGGTAACACAGTAGATATAGCCGCCCTTTTTCAGCTTTGAGGTCAGAAGCTCTGCAAAAGGTTTCTGGATCAGGCGCTTCTTGTGGTGGCGCTTTTTGGGCCACGGATCCGGAAAGAAGATGTGAAAGCCGTCCACACTGTTGTCCGCAACCATGTCCTGCAGGACCTGAACGGCATCGAAGCGCATCAGCTTCAGATTCTTCAGGTTCTCCTTTGAGGCGTTGGCCAGAAGCTTTGAGAAGCCGTATAGGAAAACCTCTATTCCCAGATAGTTCACATCAGGATTCTCCCTTGCAATTCTCAGCGTGCTCTCCCCCATTCCGAAACCTATCTCTATGACAACAGGATTTCCGTTCCCGAAGACCTGACCGAAATCGAGGCATCTGCTTTGGTCATAGACCACGGCATAGTCATGGAAATGCTCTTTGAGGGCGCTGATCTGGTAGTCCTTGAGGCGCTGTCCCCTGAGCACGAAACTCTTTATCTCGCGCCATCCGTTCTGGTTGCGGCGTTCGACCCTTGCAAGCTCCGGATACAGGTCGAAAATACCCTTCTCCTCTTCTGTAAAGACTTCTTCGGTAAGGACTTCATCTGTCAGGTTCCCGTCTTTCATGGCAATATCCTCTGCAGTTTCTCAAGTATGAACAAAGCCTTGTCCTTCAAGGAAATGGCCTCTGTCTTCATGTTCATTATGTACGGCCGTTTGGGATCGATCGTCACAGCTCCGGCCGAAGTCTTTATCAGGTCTATCAGCTTGTCGATGCTGATGGATGCTATGCGGGAGAACTCGACCACGACGTTGCCGTTTCTCTCTTTCATATGATAGATGTCCAGCATCCTGCATACAATCCTCAGCTCGCAGATGTAAAGCAGGTTCGAGACCTGCTCCGGCATGTTGCCGAATCTGTCGTTCAGCTCGGCGCTCAGGCGCTCAAGCTGCTCTCGCGTCCTGGTTCCCGCAATCTTCTTGTAGACCTCGAGCTTGACCGTTGGATCGGAGATGTAGGAATCGGGGATGTAGCCGCTGTAATCAAGCTCCAAGTAGACCTCTGTCTCCGGTTTCTCGTTCGTCTTCTGAAGTTTTGCAATCTCCTCGTCCAGAAGCCTGATGTACATGTCAAGACCCACTGCCGACATGAAGCCGCTCTGCTCGCGTCCGAGAAGGTTTCCGGCTCCTCTAAGCTCCATGTCCTTCATGGCAACTTTGAAGCCGCTTCCAAGCTCCGTGTGCTCGCTTATGGTCTGAAGTCTCTTGATGGCCTGCTCCGAGAGGGTCCTGTCCGCGGGATAGAGAAGATATGCAAAGGCCTCGCGGTCCGAACGGCCAACCCTGCCCTTGAGCTGATAGAGCTGAGAGACTCCGTAAAGGTCGGCCCTGTCGATAATTATCGTATTGACATTGGGAATGTCGATTCCGTTTTCAATAATGGTCGTGGATATAAGGACCTGGATTCCCTCGTACACGAAGCGCCTCATCGTATCCTCAAGGGCGTCCGGCTTCATCTGGCCGTTGGCCGTCTCGAAGATGATGTCCGGCATGCGGGATCGGAGCATGGTGGCCACTTCCTCAAGGGTTTCGATTCTGTTGTGAAGGTAGAAGACCTGCCCGTGCCGTGCGACCTCGAACCTGATGGCCCTTTCCACAGTGTCCAGATCATAACGCTCGATCATGGTGCGGATGGGCTTTCTGGAAATCGGAGGCGTGGTCAGGAGGCTCATGTCCCTTATCTGCAGAAGCGACATGTAAAGCGTTCTGGGAATGGGAGTTGCCGAGAGGCTCAGACAATCCACATTGGTCTTGAGCTCTTTGATCCTGTCCTTGTCCTTGACACCGAAACGCTGCTCCTCATCAACGATCAGAAGACCCAGATTCCTGAAAACAACATCCTTCTGGATGATCTTATGGGTTCCGAAAAGGACATCAAGCTGGCCGTCGGCAAGGGCTGTGAGAACCCTTTTCTGCTCCTTTGCAGGAACCATGCGGCTAAGAAGCCCCACCTTGAGCGGGAAGTCACGAAGACGGTCCTTGAAGTTGCTGTAGTGCTGCTCGGCAAGAATCGTGGTCGGAGCCAGGAACGCAACCTGCTTACCGCTCATGACGGCCTTGAATGCGGCCCTGAAGGCGATCTCTGTCTTTCCATAGCCAACATCGCCGCAGATCAGGCGGTCCATGACATGGGGACTTTCCATGTCGTCCTTGACGTCCTGAATGCATGAGATCTGGTCCTCGGTCTCGTCATACTCGAACTCGGCCTCGAACCTGAGCTGCCAGTCGTTGTCCTTGTCAAATGCAAAGCCCTGACTGTTTTTTCTTCTGGCATATAGGGATATCAGCTTGGATGCAAGATCTTCGGCGCTCTTTCTGGCCTTTGCCTTCTTGTTCTCCCAGCCGACTGACCCCAGTTTGTCTATGTGAGGAGCCTCGCCTGCGGATCCGATGTACCTCTGGATCAGGTTCGCCTGTTCGATAGGGACATAGAGGTTCTCCTTGTCGGCGAACTGGATCTTTATGTAGTCCCTCTCACGGATGCGGTCGATCTTCAGGAAGATTCCGATTCCGTAGTTCACATGCACCACGTAATCGCCCTCGTGAAGCTCCACGAAGCTGTCAAGGGCCGAGGTCTGAGTGTGCTGCAGGGTCTTGATGACCTGCTTCCGGCGTCCGAATATCTCGTTCTCACAGAAGACGATGAACTTCTCGCTTCTGATTGAGAACCCTCCGGACATGTTGCCCACCACGTATTCGATTCCCTCGAAGTCGCTGAGCATGGTCTCCAGACGCTGCTTCTGTACCGCGGTGGAAACACAGACCACAATCCTCCATCTGTCGTTGGAAAGACCCTCCAGGTCCTGCTTGAAGAACGTGAAGTTGCCGAAGTAGGACCTAGGCCCGTCTATCTCGAACCTGTAGGCACCGGGTGTCTGTCCGGAGATGTCCAGAACCGTCATGCAGCCGTGTTTTCCCTCACGGCTGGAGCTGTACAGGACATCGAAATCATATAGAAGGTCGGAAGGCTTTATGGCGTCCCTGTCCTGCTGGTATGCCTTGCGGTACAGGGCCTTGGCCTCCGTCTGCATGCTTTTGTAGCTGCTTTCGAGACGCTTGTCGCCCAAGAAGATGAAATAGTCGCTGTCGGAGAAATATTCCGCTATCCCTCCCGGGATGCTGGAATCCTCGTCTGCAGTTCCAAGAATCTGCAGATCCACATGCCCCAGCTGTTTTGTAACCTGCTGCGAAAGCGGTTCGAACCGGCAGATGCGCTCGATCTTGTCCCAGTCCAGATATATCCTGACAGGAAGATCTGCCCCATACGGGAAGATGTCCAGGACCTCGCCGCGGATTGTGAATTCGCCGGGCATAGTGGTGTTCGATGTCCTGAAGTAGTTTCCTCCGGCAAGACGCTCGGCAACGTCCATGGTATCCAAGCTCTGCCCTACCTTGAAATGCAGGCTTGAGGCATCAAGAGCGGCCTTTCTGGGAACAGGTGAACATATGGCACGGATGGATGTGATGACCATGGACCGTGGAGTATTTGCAACGGCACCCAGGCATCTTATCTGCTCATATTCCTTGGCAGAGCCTTCCCAGGGTGAATACAGGACCCTGCCCGAGGCTCCCAGAAGGAAGGTCTGGACCGATCCGGACTTCCCCTCCGTCATGGCCAGATTGGAATGCAGAACCCTTGCAACCTCTTCCGTGGGACAGATCACCCAGGTGGTTCCGTCGATGTTCTGAGCCATCAGTTGGGCGCACTGAAACAGTGGAAATCCGTCAAGGCCCTCCACTTCGATTCCGGCTTTTCTGTTGGCGGCGAACGCCTTGAAGGCTTCGCTTCTTTTGATGTACGATTGTAACGTCTGCACCGGGTAAAAACTATCACATACAAGGTATGGATTTCAAGGCAGAACACAGGAGGAAGGCATGCAGGAGACAACCCTCTCAAAGGATGATGCGAGAATCACAAAGATCACTGTCAAGGAGGAATGCTATTCGGACCGCTACGGTTTCTCCACGGACACCGACTCGGGAAAAGCCTTCTTCACCCTGTGCAGTGCCGTCAGACAATGCGGAGAGGCCGCAAGGGCCAACCAGAGCCTGATCCACAGGTCACTGAAGGACGACGGTTCCATCCTCACCGAAACAGACCTGGCCGTCTCCGATGCCATAGTCTCGGTCATAAGGAAAACCTACCCGGACTGCAACATCATCACCGAGGAGATCGACCTCAAGGGCTTTGACAAGGATGCCAGATACACATTCATCCTCGACCCCATCGACGGAACCGATGCCTACAGCCAGGGCCTTCCCGCCTGGGCGGTAGCACTCGGAGTTCTGGACAGAAACAGAAAGCCCTGCGGAGCCATCATCTATGCCCCTAGGTTCGGAGTCGGAACAGAGGACCTTTTCATCTGCTCCAGACCCGATGAGGATGCCGTATATCTGAACGGAAAGCCCAACACCGCACCAGAGCATTACACCGAGCCAAGACAGATGGTAATTGCTTCGAATATCATGAATTATGTAGACATGCACCAGTACAGGGGCAAGGTCCGTGCATTCGGAAGCAGCATAGTGCATATGATAGCACCCACAGTCATCTCCAACCTGGACTGCACCATCAACGGATACTGCTACGCATGGGACATAGCTTCAGCCAACGCAATTGTTGTGAAAAGCGGCCTCGAGATGTGCTACATCGACGGAAGCGAGATCGAATACGACGACGCCCTTCTCATCGAAAGGAAACCGATTAGACTTCCTATCCTTGCAGGAAACAGAGACTGCGTGACCTGGATGCGCGAGAACCTGAAGATGTATTGAAAGGCGTACTGAAAATCAGCCCTCTGCCTTGGGGGCCAGGCTCTCGATTTCCTTTATGAACTGCTCGACGTTGTCAAAAGCCCTGTACACGGATGCGAACCTGATGTAGGCAACCTTGTCCACCTTGTAGAGCTGCTTTAGGGTCTCCTCTCCGATCAGGGAACTCGACACCTCATGCTTGGGACCGGCCTGGAGCTTGATGGCCTCGTCGATGTTGTTGATAAGATTCTCGATTGTCTCGTTGGCGATGTTCCGCTTGTCCGTGCAGATGCGGATGCTGCGCTCGACCTTCGAAAGGTCGAAGTTCTGGATATCACCGTTTTTCTTGACGACGATGATCGGCTTGTCCTCCACCCTCTCATAGCTTGTGAAACGGTATCCGCACGCAAGGCAGACACGACGTCTTCTCATTGCGCTTCCGTTGTTGGTCGTTCTGGTCTCAAGAACCTTGTCTTCGGTCTTACCGCATGCTGGACATCTCATAGTGGTCAAAATGCTCCTTATCAGAACAATAATACACTAGAACAAATATAGTGTCCATCAGTTTTGCAATTTCTTATAACAACTTTTCAAAAACACTAGAAAAAAGACAACATAATCTTAGAAATGAGCAAAATAGTCATTTCCTGTTGCTATGTGTAACGTCTGGTGTTATTATACTAACATCAATAATCGGAGGGCTTATGGCAGAATCGGTAAGCGGAAAAGTCAGGGAAATCGTGGACAAGACCCCGTTCCTCAGGGATGTCCTGATGAAGGGTTTTCTCAACTACTCGAACTTCGCTGAGAGCATCATCGACGAAGTCTCGCAGGCCTGCAACCGCAAGGTCCAGAGCGCTGCCATAATTATGGCCCTCAGGCGCTACTGCACGGAGCTTCAGAAAACAAACGGCACCGTAGCCACGGAAGACCTGAAGTACACCATAGTCATGCACACGAACATCGCATACCTTGACTTCGTGAAGACCCCGGACCTGGTCCGGCAGATCGGAGCCATCTACGACACAGCTGCAAAGAACGGAGCCAACGAATTCCTCAATGTCCTCACAAGCTCTGGAACCGTGACGATCGGCGTGTCGGAGTCCCTTCTTCCGAGCATCGAGGAGATGACGAAAAACTGCACCCTTCTCTACAAGCAGACGGACATGGTGGCCCTTTCAATGGTCTGGAGCTCCCCGGAGATCCAGAACCCCGGCATAGTCTATGAATCGGCCAGACGCCTTGCATGGAACAGCATCAACGTACTGGAGATATTCTCGACGGTGACAGAACTTTCATTCGTCATAAAGAGAACGGACAGTTTCGAGGCCTACAGGGTCCTTCAGGACCTCCAGCGCTCAAAGGGATGACACATCGAACCACTTGCCGGTGAGGGATCTCTCGATGGACTCGTTCAAATGCTCCGGCCTGAGGATCTCGTTGCCGCAGTCAAGGCAGAAGTTGTCGCTCATACCCGCAATATAATCGAAGACCATCAGCCCAAGATCCCCATCGTGCTCGATGTATGAGTCGTGCTTCTCCACCACATAGTTGTAGAAGCCGGCGCTGAGCATGTTGCGCTCATTCAGGTATTTCTCTTTGTCAAGGCCGCAGCGGTCCAGAAGGTCGGTCAGATAATCGTAGATAAGTCCAAGCAGACGACGGAAATAGTCCTCATAACCCTTGAGCATCGGTGAAAGGTAGATGTGCTTGTAGTTGAAGTCCTTCATCAGCTTCACAGCCTCGTAGACAGGCTCGCTGAACGCGATGCATCCCTCCTTCTCCGAGTTGTCGATTATGTCCTCGACCAAGGTGTTGATTATCTCGCCGTTGGTCTTTCCCAGCGTCCTGTAGCACACCTCGGGAAGCTCCTTGGCCGACACGATTCCAAGCCTCACGGCATCCTCGAAATCACGTCCGAGATATGCTATCTGGTCCGAGAACCTGACCACACATCCTTCCCATGTAGAAGGTCTCAGGCCCACCTTGCTTGTGATTTTTCCAAGATCCTTTTGCGTGAAATCCGGAGAGATCGTCCTGATGAAATGCTCGCCGCAATGGCTGATTATCCCGTCTCTGACGGCATATGTAAGATTAAGGCGGGAAAGGAAATCCACAACTCTCAGACCGTTGACCTCGTGCTCGAAGCGGGGATAGCCCTTCTTCTCCATCATGCCCGAGAGCAGATACTCGCCTATGTGGCCGAACGGAGTGTGTCCAAGGTCGTGGCCCATGCCGATTGCCCATGCAAGCTCATCGTCCAGCTTCATGGCCCTGCAGATTGCCGTGGCGATCGATGCCACATGAAGGACGTGCTCCATCCTTGTGCAGATATGGTCGTTGCTGGGAGCGAAGAACACCTGTGTCTTGTGCTTGAGACGCCTGAACGGGGAACTGTGGATGATCGCAGTGGTATCGCGGTAGTATGGGGACCTTACATCCTCACCTGTTCTGGATTTAACTCTGGACTGAAGAATGCTGTCAGGCAACTCATTTTTGAACGGCATAGTATTTCCTCACCTAATCGTCTGTGATATCATTATAGCCGTTATGGGTGAATATATCTATCCGCTTGCAACGCTTGTACTTGACTTCTTCTGCATTGTGCTGTGCATAAAACTGGCCGTGACGCACCGAAGTTCCGTATGGCTTGTGCCCACGTTCCTCAGCCTCACACTGCTTCTCGGCAGCCTTATCTGCCTTCTTGCAACCGCATCCCAGAATGCAGGACAGACCATCTCCGAGATGGCCTCCTACGTATCGCTTTTCCTCTTTCTGATTTCCGCCATCTGGATTCTGGTCCTGGTTTCCTTCAGCCGCAGACTGAGCCCGAAGCTCAAGCCCGAGGCCTATGACGAGGCCGAGTTCCTGACGGAGCACTCCGATGTGATCCTGGAGCCAAGAGTCGACGGAAGACCTACATCAGCCCACAAGGTCGAAAAGCCCAAACCATACGTCGCGGAGCCGGGAATCGAGCCCTACGATGTCGGCACAGTTCAGCTGCTCAGACCAAGAAGAACAGTCTTTCCAACCCAGTACGACTGCCCGTAACCACGTTTTTCCACCTATTTTATCCATCTTTTGTTCCCAATGTGGCATTTTACCGATTCTGTGATATAATTGTCTTTTGCGATGCAGGATAAACCACTGATTGTACAAAGCGACAGAACCCTCATGCTGGACGTCCATTCACCGTCCTACAATGACTGCAGGAACCAGATCATCGCCTTCAGCGAGCTGGTCAAGGCACCGGAGCACGTACACACATACCAGATAAGCTCAATCTCCCTCTGGAACGCCACAAGCGCCTCCCTTTCACCGGACGAGATTCTCCAGCGTCTAACAAGATGGTCGAAATTCGCCAT
The DNA here is from genome assembly GCA_902796335.1 of uncultured Spirochaetales bacterium. Classification (GTDB taxonomy): domain Bacteria; phylum Spirochaetota; class Spirochaetia; order Sphaerochaetales; family Sphaerochaetaceae; genus UBA9732. The sequence goes on along the minus strand of CADBOI010000019.1, from coordinate 6,059 downwards.
CCCGGCAAGCGTCAGCTCCTTCATAATCGAGCAGGCCTCAAGGTACGGCAAGCTGGTCCTCCTGCCCAACGACGAGAACAACTACTCGCTCGAGATCTACGACCCCTTCATTGCAAAGGCCATCGAGACCGACGGCAAACTCAAGAACCTCATCCGTGCCACGATGGACCCGAACGTATTCGAAATCTCCAAATACGACAGAGGCACGGCAAAACTCGAGCTCATCAGACGAGGCTACCCCGTCTACGACAAGATTCCGCTTGTAAAATCCGAGTACATCCCCATGAATCTGAAGGTCCAGCTCAGAGACTACCAGAACCAGGCACGGGGTTCCCTTCTGGGAGACATGGGTCCCGGCACAGGATTCGGAACCATAGTCATGCCCTGCGGAAGCGGAAAAACCGTCGTGGGACTGGGAATCATGTGCAGCCTGCAGACCAGGACCCTGATTCTTTGCCCAAACGTCGTGGCCGTCCACCAGTGGATATCCGAGCTTACAACCAAGACGGACATCCCTCAGGACATGATCGGAGAGTACTCCGGCGAAAAGAAAGAGATAAAGCCCATCACGGTATGCACATATCAGGTCCTTACCTACCGCCCGTCCAAGGAAGCCGACTTCTCCCACATGAACATAATCCAGAGCGGAAACTGGGGTCTTGTCATCTATGACGAGGTCCACATGCTCCCGGCCCCTGTCTTCAAGATCACAGCCGAGCTCCAGTCGGTGTACAGGGCAGGTCTCACCGCGACCCTGATCCGCGAGGACGGCCGCGAGGAGGATGTGTTCAGCCTTGTCGGCCCCAAACGCTTCGACATCCCCTGGACGGACCTCTCACAGGCCGGCTGGATAGCCGATGCCTACTGCATCGAGATGCGCATCCCCCTGCCTGACGAGCTGGCCTTGCCCTATGCCGTGGCCTCAAAACGCGACAAGTACAAGATCGCCAGCACAAATCCCGCAAAGGACAGCGTGATAGAGGCCCTCCTTTCCAAACACAAGGGCGAGAGCATCATTATCATCGGCCAATATCTGGACCAGCTGAAGCAGGTGCACAAGAGCTTCGGCTTCCCCATCATAACCGGAAGCACCTCCAACGAGAAACGCGACGAGCTCTATGCGAAGTTCCGCGAGGGAACCGAAAAGGTCCTGATAGTCTCCAAGGTGGCCAATTTCGCCATTGACCTTCCTGATGCCTCGGTTGCAATCCAGATATCCGGAACCTTCGGCTCAAGGCAGGAAGAGGCCCAGAGACTTGGAAGGATACTCCGTCCAAAGGCACGAAGCAGCTTCTTCTACTCCGTGATAACGAAATACACCGTCGAGGAGGAGTTCTCCGCCAACAGGCAGAGGTTCCTCGTCGAACAGGGTTACAGATACGAGACAAGGGAGCTCTGATGGACAGGCTTTTCTCTTACCTGAACACACTTGACGACGACTACTACTTCTTCATAGCGAACACCGTTCTGGGACAGGTGAAGACCCCGTTCCACAAACCGGTGATCAACAACGCCATCCTCTCCTTCCTCCTCAACCCGCAGAACAGGGAGAACATCACGGCATCGCTCGATAACGATGACAGACGCTATCTGACACTGATAGACACCGTGGGAGGGACAACGGCGGCTCTGGTTTCGTCGTTTTTCGACGACAGGAGCTATCTCCTTGCCCTGACCGCTCTGGAGAGCCTGCGCGACAGACTCCTTCTGCTGAAGGATGGGGAAAACTACTTCATCAACCCAGTTCTGGAAGACGCCGTCAGACCTTTCCTTGACCGGAATCTTGCATTCGGGGAGAACATGGGCCTTGGCGTTCCGATGCCCCATGTGGACCGCAATGTGCTGTTTTCCATACTGAACCTGCTCTCAAACGGCTCCATTCCCACCCGCGAGGCCAATGTCCACCACTTCAGGAAGTCGGACAGACTGGATAAGGTTTTTCCACAGTTTCCAAAGAGCTCGAGCCTTTCATTCTTCACCCTTCTGAAGGAGCTTCTTGTCTCAAGCTCAGCAGTCTCCCCATCTTCCGGACGTTTTGTCATCGACAGGAACAGGGCTGAAAGGATCCTGGACCTTGATGACCTGAATCTGATGATAGCAGCCATTGGCAGACAACACGGAAAGGCAATCTCTCAGCTTCTGGGAATCCTCAGAAACCACAGCCTGGGGAAAAAGCAGGCCTCAGTGGTCCTGAAGATGTCCACATCGCCGGAAGCATCTGACAGAATCCTTCAGGAGCTGTCGGATTTCGGCTTCATATCCGATGAAGAGGACACCGTCAGGCTGAACCCCTCCGTTCTTGACGACAGACTGCCAATGTCAAAGGTCGGCGTGGATTCGGACATGGTGGTGAGCTACTACGGAATTCCGGAAAGCAGCGACATCCTGTACCTCTTTGCAGACATAGAGGTCTGCGACAACCTTGTCAGATACCGGATAACTAAGGACAGCTTCATCAGGGCCCTTGATGCAGGACTCGATGCAAAGCAGATCTCATCCTATCTTGGAACCTCAAGGCATGACGCACAGTTCTCCATGTGGATGCAGTCCTTTTCCAGAATCAGCCTGTACGATGGAATTGTCATAAGATGCAGCAATGACGTCAGCGCCATAGTAACCCGTCATCCCAAGATCCGACCCCACGTCATTGCAGACCTGGGAAACGGCTCCTATGTCATGGACAGGTCCCTTGAATGGCAGAATGAACTTGCCTACTCCATGGACCTGACCCATCTTCCCCTGGTGAAGGGAGAATCGCTGCAGAAAGCTCCGGAAACGGAAACAGAAACTCTGTCATACACAATAGCGCAGGCGGCACCGGAAACAGAACAGCCGGGAAAAACCTCTGACAGCGCCGAAGCACTTAAGAAAGACCTGCTCGACGATGCCAATGAAAAAGGCTGCCTGACAGACGAGGTCAAAGCCCTGATAGACGCAAGGCTCATAGTCGCGAAATCCCAGATCGGCAAAGGTTTCAGATACGCATCCATGCAGACAATCGGAGGCTTTGACTACAGTGCCAAGCTCTCTGCAATCAGGAACCTCCTGAGAAAGAAGAACCCTCCTCTTCTGAAACTGGAACTTGCGGACGAGACAATCCTTGTCCAGCCCGAGGAAATGATGAAGGGAGAGGGAATCATCAAGGTGAGGATCCTTCCCCAGGAGATAGAAAGGTCAATCCCGATCTCTTCCATCTTCAGGGTAACCGTCATGAGGTGGACCGTCTGAAACCTGCATTATCACATTGACTCGAGCTCGTCGGACTTCTCCATCCAGAGGGCCTCGAGCTCTTCACGCTCTTCTTCAAGCGCCTTGCGCCTGTTTGCCAGGTCGCTGATCTTATGGACATCGCTGTAGTTCTCTTCCATGTTCATCTGGGCATCGGTCTCACGGATTTTGTCCTCGATCTCCCCTATCCGGGACATCAACGAGTCGATTTCAGTCTTCAGTTTTCCCTTGCGGTTTCGGATCCTGTTGGCCTCTGCCCTGTCTATGGTCTCGGTCCTGACAGCTACCTCGGGTGCGGCTTTCACAGCGGCCCCCGCGACCTTGGCCGGCTCGGCGGCCTCGTTCAGTTTCCACTGGAAATAATCGTAGTCCCCGTTGAAGAATGCCGGCGGATTCTCTGAAAGGTACAGGATGCGGTCGGCTATAGCACGGATGAAGTAGGCATCGTGGCTTACGAATATGATCGTCCCCTTGTACTCCTGAAGAGCCCTCAGAAGCATGTCCTTGGCATTGATATCCAGATGGTTCGTAGGCTCGTCCAGAATCAGAAGCGACGCAGGCTGGAGAAGAATCTTCAGAAGAGCCAGGCGCGACCTCTCTCCTCCGGAGAGCACCGATGCCTTCTTGTTGATGTCGTCCCCTGAGAAGAGGAATGCACCCAGGGCGTTGCGAATGGCACCTTCCGTACCGTAGGCACCGACCTGGGAGAAGACCGTTCCGTCCATGTCCAGTGAATCCGCCGTATCCTGTGCGTAGTAGCCGATCTTCACACCTGTACCAAGGCGGGCAACACCCTCGAAATCCCTGTCCTGCTGGGCGATTATCCTCAGAAGAGTACTCTTTCCTATTCCGTTGTGACCTGTCACGGCCAGCCTCTGACCCTTGGTGACTATCATGTCGAAGTCCTTGAAGACCACCTGGCTTCCGTAGCGCTTTGTCAGATGCTCTATTACCACCATGTCGTTGGGACTGTGTGGCGGCTCGGGAAACGAGAAATGGAGGGTCTTCAGATGGGACGGAACGACAACAGGCTCCAGACGGTCCAGCATCTTAATCCTGCTCTGCACCTGCTTGCTCTTCGTGGCCTTGTACCGGAATCGCTCGATGAACTGCTCAGTGCGCTCGATCTCAGCCTGCTGGCGCTTGTATGCCGCCTCAAGCTGCTCGATCTCCAGACGCCTCTGGTTCTCGTAGAACGTATAGTTTCCGCTGTAGCGTGTGAGCTTCGAGTTGAAAAGCTCGTAGACCTCGTTGACCGTATTGTCCAGAAAGCCCTTGTCGTGGCAGACCAGAAACACAGATCCCCTGTAGGTCTTCAGATAGTTCAGAAGCCAGATCCTGGCATCAATGTCCAGATAGTTGGTAGGCTCGTCCAGCATCATCAAATCCGGGTCCTCGCACAGGACCTTGGCAAGGGCAATCCTCATCTGATATCCGCCGGAGAACTCGCTGCACGGCCTTTTCAAGTCACCGGCCGAGAATCCCAGACCTTTGGATATGGCGAAAATCTTCTGCTCCCTATCGTAATACCCGCTTTCGAGAAGGCTCTCCTGCAGATTGTGAAGCTCCAGAAGAAGCGCATCGCTGTGGTTATGGGACAGAACGCCCTCGATCTCATGCTGCCTTTCGAGATTCTCCTGATATCTGGAAAACGCCTTCTCAAGTTCGTCATAGACGCTGTTGTCCTTCAGCACTATGTCGCTCTGTGGAAGGTAGGAAACCCTCATGCCTCTTGTTCTGGTGATAGTTCCGCCGTCACAGGGCATAAGACCTGCGATGATCTTCATCAGCGTGGACTTCCCCTCACCGTTTCCACCGGCAAGAGCCGCCCTGGCGTGCTCGCCTATCGTCAAAGAGACATTCGAAAGAAGAGTCCTGTCACCGAAAGACAGGTCAATGTTCTGAACCTGAAGGATTCCCATGCCTATCTTTTACCACCTTGTGCCGACAGTGTCCACCCAAGCTGTTTTCAAGAAAAGGCCCATCAATTATAATGAGGCCATGCTCTGCCTGGTTCTCAACGCACCGACAATCGAAGAAGACCTCAGGATCCTTGAAAGGAACCGCCGCTACGTCCAGATGGCAGAACTGCGCGTGGACACACTGAAGGACCCGCTGACCGCAACGGACTTCCCCGACAAAGCAGGCCTGCCCGTGATCCTCACCATACGCAGAACGCGCGACGGCGGCATGTACACCGGCAGCGAGGACAGCCGCAAGGAACTTCTGCGCGAGCTCTCACAGGGAAACTTCTCCTACGTGGACATGGAGGTCGATCTGAACTTCCCCTCCCTGGAGTATGACCTCATGGCACGCGGCGTGGACATCATCCGCTCCATGCACGATTTCAACGGCATTCCAAAGGACCTTCCCGAACTTGCCAAGGTGGTTGCATCGTGCGGCGAGATTCCCAAAATCGCCGTCACCCTCTCATCCCAGGCCGAGCTCGACGAGTTCGCCCACAATGCCGAGCTTATGAAGGGAATCCCGCGCAAGATTCTGATCGGAATGGGGCATTTCGGCATGGAGACAAGAGTCAGATACAAACAATACGGCAGCATGCTCACCTTCTGCGCGGAGAGCAACCCTGTAGCCGTCGGCCTCATCCCTCCGGAAGAGCTTTCAAACCTCATCGCCTCAGACCTGAATTGAATTTACAACACACCGGCCCATGAACATGAGGGCCTGTCCTTTACCCTGTCCCCCATCTCCCTTTACGGACGCATTCCCGATTTCTCCCATTTCGTCCGTAAACAAAGTGCCTGTTTCCCTCTGTCGTACGGACGGATTCGAAGTTCTTGGCTTTATTGCTGTAAGGAATCCATCTGTTT
>CADBOI010000018.1 GCA_902796335.1 uncultured Spirochaetales bacterium | reverse complement strand
TGTTTGTGGTCTACACGGACAGACAGGAAAAAAGAAGATTGATATCTGCAAGGATTGCAGACAAGGAAGAAAGGAGAATCTATTATGCAGGAGGAAACAAGAAAGGTTCAGATTGGCGACCAGCCAACGCCTGAAATGTTGAAGGAAATTGAGAAGGCTGCCAAACGACCGATTGTTTATGATGAGGATTCTCCCAAACTTACGGAACAGGAATTGTCAGAATTTGTTCCGTATTTCCTACTGGATCACAACGTCTATAAACCTAGGAAGACCGAAATCCATCTTCGGGTTGATACCGATGTTCTCCTTGCTTTCAAGAAGCAAGGCAGAGGTTATCAGACACGAATGAACGAAGTGTTGAGAAAATATATATTCCAGCAATAACCGGAAAACGAGATTTCATCTTTTTCACTCTTTTTTTAACCAAAACCTTTATGAAATCGACAATTTCCCTGAATAGGGGTGTGTGAGTGGAAAAGATGTCGACCTGCATTATGTGTGTTTCTCCCTAGTTCTGTCTTTTCTCTCACTTGGTTTAGTGACCAGCGCCGCCGGGACGGTTTTATTGTTGCTCCTAGTCCTTTGTGTTTTCTTGTGTGATTATGTTTTCAGTTCCGGCGGCGTCTTTGATTCCCCATCACGGCGATTCCTCACATATGAACTACTGCTTCTGTCCCTTGCTGTTTTCACTGTCATGCGGATAAGGGTGATCACGAAGCTCAACCTGGGTTTCGAGCCGTCACAGGTTTTCCTGATCAGGGGCAGGGTGGTGTATGACTCGTCCATCTCTTCAAACGGCAACCACATCATGAAGATAATGCTGTCCGGATGCAGGACTTTGTCCGGCGATTACACGAGTGCAGGCGGTCTTGTCTCGGTATTGGGAAAGGAGAGGGAGATAATATCATCCGGAACCATCGTCTGTCTTGAAGGAAGGTTTTCGGGAGACCTTTTCATTTACGACAAGATCCAGGTGATGGGAAGAGGCTTTCTTAATGACATAAGGGAGCGTCTGATTCCCGTCCTGCAGAAAAGGCTTCTGTCCGATGGTGACGAAGCCTCGGTCCTGAGCACGCTGCTTCTGTTCGGGCGTTCCGATTATGCGGAATCATCCATCAAGGAACTGGCCCAGAACTGCGGATGTTCCCATATCCTTGCTCTTTCCGGGATGCATCTGGGGATAATCACAGCCACATGCAGACATCTGTTTGGAAAAAAGACATTCGGCAAGATAGCATCATCGGTCTTTATCTTCGCTTTTGTCTTTGTTGCCGGACCAAGACCTTCACTTGTCAGGGCGGCGCTCACGTTTTCCTTGGGCATGTTTGCAATAAAAAACAGGTTGTTCTATGTATTTCTCCTCCAGATGGTCCTGTTCCCTGAATCAATGGTCGAACCGGGCAGTTGCTACGGGTATGTTGCTGTATTTGCCATAGTCTATCTTTCTCCGTCTGTCCACGCCGTGCTGTTCCAGTATGTGGGCAAACTGTCCAGACTGGTTTCCGCCTCCGTCTCTGTCATGTTGCTGAGCGCTCCTGTCCAGATTGTCCTCACGGGGAAATGGCATCCGGCGGCCATTGTGGCATCACCTGTTGCCGGACTTCTGGCGGCGTTTTCCATGATGATAGGCCTTCTGATTCTATGCTTCGGCCATGTTCCGGTCATTGTCCGGCTGAATGGTTGGACATATAGGGCTCTGGTGGATGTGTTCACTTGCTTCGGTTCTATTGATTCAACAGGTTGGGCAGGTTATCTGGTTTTCATCAGTTCAATTGCAATTCTGTCAATTATACTCGGTTTTGCGCACAGGATTATGTCCCGGAGGTGTTCCTGATGACGGATTCGGAATTGGATGTCAATGAAAACAGGGAAGAGCTTTACGGGTGATATTCAACTCTTTCTGATAATTGGTTATAATCGCACCTGACATGGCAATCTGGGATTTTGATTACACCTCAGTCTCCTCAATAGCAAGGCTCCTGGAAGAGAACGGGCTTGGAATGACCAAGAAGTTCGGGCAGAACTTCCTTATTTCTGCAAATGTTCTGGGCAGGATTACAGCGCTTTGCGGAGCCAACGAGAGATCGGTTGTCTGGGAGGTGGGGCCCGGAATCGGTGCACTGACAACACGGCTTCTTCAGACAGGAGCCAGCGTCACGGCATTCGAGATAGACCATGGATTCTGCAGGATTCTCAGAGAGAAGGCCTATTCTGATGTTCCGAACTTCAGGTTGATTGAAGGCGATGCCCTGAAGACCTGGAAGGAAGTGTATGAGAAGGAAGGCGCTCCGGACATGGTCTGCGCCAACCTGCCATACAACGTGGGCTCGGTTTTCATTGCCTCCCTGATAGAGAACAGGTGTCTTCCAAAACGCATGGTCTACACCCTCCAGAGCGAGGTTGTGGATAGAATCTGCGCCAAGCAGGGGGACGAATCCTATTCCGGATTCTCGATCCTCACAGGAATCGATTATCAGAACCGCGAGGCCCTGAAGATCAAGTCAGGTTGCTTCTTCCCTCCACCGAATGTGGACAGCTCCGTTGTGGTCATGGAAAAGAGGGAGACTCCCCTTGTTCCGTCAGAAGATGCAAGTGCGTTCATAAACCTGACAAGGGTTCTCTTTGCACAGAGGCGCAAGACGGTCAGAAACAACCTCAAGGCATTGGGTCTTCCATCGGAGAAACTGGACGAAGCACTTGAGAAAAGTGGCATATCTCCCACAGAAAGAGCTGAAAAACTGACAGTTGATCAGATTCTGGGACTTCAAAGGGCTTTGAGGTGAGAGTATGAAGGTATTTGTCTACACTCTTGGTTGCAGGGTGAACCAGTGTGAGAGCGAGGCTGTGGCCGAGTCTTTTGCACGGCAGGGCCATGAGGTGCTGCACAGCAGTACCGGAGCCGACCTTGTGATTGTGAACACCTGTACCGTAACAAGCAAGGCCGAACAGAAGGCAAGACGCGAGATCAGACTTTTTGCCAAGTCATGTCCCACACTTGTCACCGGCTGCTATGCTCAGGTCAATCCCAAAGAGATCGAAGGTCTTTCCCCGAACGTTGTAGTGCTTCCTCTTGTCAGAAAGCCGGAGCTTCTGGGTCTGGCTGAATACATGAAAAACACACAGCTCCCTGTGCTGGATGCAATCAAGGCCTATGTATCATCCTCCGGCAGACAGGGGTCTCTGTTCGATTTCGCTCCGTCTGAGTTCTCGTTCCATTCACGTTCCTATCTGAAAGTCCAGGACGGGTGTGACAACAACTGTGCCTTCTGCCGCGTTCATATCGCCAGAGGAAAATCGCAGAGCCTGGACTGGCAGACTGTGGTTCAAAGGGCACTTGAGATAGAGAAGAAAGGCTATCACGAGATAGTGCTCACGGGAGTGAATCTCACAATGTATGACCATACCGGCCGTGGACTGGGTGGTCTGCTGGAGCATCTTCTGGAGGCGGTCGGGCCCGATATGAGGTTCCGCCTTTCATCTCTGGAGCCGGACCACATAGACGACCTTCTGATCAGACAGCTGGCTGACCCCAGGATGCAGCCGTATTTCCATATCCCCATCCAGAGCGCATCGGACAAGGTCATAAAGAGAATCAACAGGGTCTATGACTCAAGCCATCTCGAGCGTGTCATCGACCGCCTGAGGGAAGTCAAGGACGATCCGTTCCTTGCCTGTGACATAATCACCGGTCTTCCCGGCGAAGACGACAGGGAGTTCGAGGTCACAAGGTCGTTCCTTGAGAGGCACGGCTTTGCGCTTATGCACGTCTTCCCGTTCAGTCCCAGGCCCGATACAGCTTTGGAGAATGCCCGCGACAAGGTTCCCGAGAGCGTACGTGACGAAAGGGCGGCAATCCTCAGGGACCTTTCAGCTAAGCTCAACAATGCATATGTCCAGAGGCAGGTGGGCAAGACCGCCGAGGTGATTCTCGAGGGCAGACGTGCCGGAAAATGGAACGGCCTTACCGGCAACTACCTGAAGGTGGAAGTGGAGGGCGCTCCCGACACTGCGTCATTGGGAGATCTTTTCCCAGTCAGGATTCTTTCTCCTGAAAAGGCCGGGGTGATCGGATGAAAACGGATATCCGCATCATAAGTTTTGACAAGGTGGATTCCACTAACAGGGTCCTGATGGACATGGCCAGAGAGGGAGCCGGATGCGGTACAGTAGTCTGGGCAAAAAAACAGGATACCGGCAGGGGCAGGCTGGGAAGGAGCTTCGAATCTCCTGAAGGCGGGGTCTATGTCAGCATGCTCCTTCCGCTTCCGGAGAACCCTCTTGCAGTGGGGTTCTCTCTTACTGCAATGGCCGGAGTAGCGGTCAGACGAACAATTTTTCAGGTATGCAACAAGAACTGCGGCATCAAATGGGTCAACGATGTGATTCTGAACGGAAGGAAGGTATGCGGAATCCTGGCACAGGTGGTGAATGACAAGGTTGTTATGGGAATAGGTGTGAACTATACCACTCCGATAGCCTCGTTCCCTTCAGATCTCAGGGATATTGTCTGCTCAGTTTATGAAGAAGCGGAGGATGCCCCTCCCATGGAGAAGTTCGTTAGC
>CADBOI010000017.1 GCA_902796335.1 uncultured Spirochaetales bacterium | reverse complement strand
TGCAGTAGGAAAGAGACTGCATGTGGAAACCGGAATCAAGGAGTGAAATCCATGAAAAGAACAACAGCATTGTTCCTTGCATTAGTCGTCGCACTTGTCTTTGCCTTCCCGGCATTCAGTGCCATCTCAACACCGCTTGTCCGCATCAACCTGATTAGGACAACAGTCATCACACAGCAGCAGCTTGATGAGAAGCTTGCCAAGTACAAGGAAGCCTATGGCGATGCCATCGATTCCAACACTGTGCTTGAGGCCATGATCTCGGACGAGCTCCTTGCACAGGCCATGGAGCGTGACGGCCATGTGTTGAGCGAAGATGCAAAGAACGAGCTTCTCAAAGCCCAGAAGGCCTCCATCGAGCAGCAGTACGGCATTCAGCTGACAGACGAGCAGTTCGCAGAGGTCATCCAGTCCAACTATGGCATTTCTCTTGACGAGTTCAAGAACTATATAGCTGACCAGTACTCTGTCCAGAATTATGTCCTCACTGCCAAGAAGGATATGTTCACGGAAGAGAACGTGATGCCCACAAATACTGAGATCGAGGATTTCTACAAGAAGAACAAGTCCACTTTCATCAGTCCGGAAAACGTTAAGCTGGCCCACGTCTTCTTCGAGTTCGGAGATGACAAGAACGCCGCCCTGAAAAAGGCAAACGATGTAGCTCTCCAGATCAAGACCGGAAAGATCACATTCGAGAAGGCTGTCGCCCAGTATTCCGAGGACAAGAACTCCGTAGAGAAGGCCGGAGACATCGGCTGGCTTGCAATCAACGATGCAGACAACCAGCAGGTCATGGGTCAGAACTTCTTCGACAAGGTGTTCGCTCTTGATACAGGAGAGGTCAGCGGTGTCATCGAAAGCAACGCCGGTTACCATATCGTCAAGGTTTCCGTGCACAACGACACCAAGATCCTCGGTATCGATGACAAGACTTCTCCGACTTCCGACACCACAGTACGTGACTACATCACAAACGGTCTTTATGAGCAGAAGATGAACGCTGTCTTCCAGCAGGCTTATCTCTCACTCATCTCAGACCTGAAGAACGCCGCATCCATCAGATATCTCACCAAGTGAGGCGTTTCTGATGAAATCGAGACATCTTGCCAGGGCAATAGCCGTACAGACTCTTTATTCTCTTGATTTCAATGGCAGAATCCATGATTGCCCGCTTCCGTATTCCGAGCTTTTCGCAGGCTATACGGAGCAGGAGCAGAAGAATCTTGAGACGGATGTGGTTCTGTATGCCACATTCCTCATTGATGGGGTTCTGAGCCATCTGAACGAGATAGACGAGATGATCAACCGCTTCTCCTCAAAAAGAAGCATCGAGAACATCAACATCGTAGACAGAAACATCCTGAGAATCAGTTTCTATACTCTGCTTTACGGCAAGGAGATACACCCGAGCATTGTCATCGACGAGGCCGTGAAGCTTTCCCAGGAGTACAGCACAGAGGTGAACTACAGGTTCATCAACGGACTTCTGGATACTGCAGTGAGGCATTTGCATGATTCTTCTGAAAACAAATGAGCAGATAGACGGAATCCGCAAGTCCTGCAAGCTTCTTGCCCGGCTTCTGGATTCCCTGGACGGCAAGATTGTTGCCGGGATGTCCACATGGGACATCGACCAGATCTGTCATGAGTTCATAATCAAGCACGGCGGAAAACCGGCATTCCTTCATTACGAGGGGTTCCCGGCAAGCGCATGCGTCAGTGTGAACGAGGAGATCATCCACGGAATCCCGAAGAGGAAGAGAATCATCCAGGACGGAGACATAGTTTCCGTGGATCTCGGAATCAACCTTAACGGATACTTCTCCGACAGTGCGAGGACTTTCCTCGTCGGAGATGTCAGGCCTGAGGTCAGGAAGCTTTCCGATGTCACCCGCGAGTGTCTTTACAGGGGAATCGCAGCGCTTGAGAAGCCAAGGTGCAGGATCCAGGACATCGGAGCCGCCGTGTACGAGCACGCCCACAGAAACGGTTTCGGTGTGGTCCGTGAGTACTGCGGACACGGAGTGGGTCTGAAGGTCCATGAGGAACCTGAGATTCCGAACTATGTGAGTCCGTTCTCCGCCAATCCGCGCGTCAGAGAGGGAATGGTGCTTGCAATCGAGCCGATGATCAATCTCGGCAAGGACGGAATTATCGATATGCCTGACGGGTGGACTGTCGTAACAGCTGACGGAAAACCTGCTGCGCATTGGGAGCATACTGTTGCCATAACGGCAAACGGCCCGGAGATTCTCACTCAGATCTGAGTGGGGAATCCGGGTGTTTTTTTTAAAAGGAGAGAACATGAAAGAATTCATCCCGCATGATGTAATCAGAGACAGTGCTTTGAAACTTGCCCACAAGATGCATGTGGAAGACCACTTCATTCCCGATGTGATCTATGTTTCGCTCAGAGGCGGAGTCTATATGGCAAACGTATTCTCGGAGTATTTCAAGATGGTCTGCCTGAAAGAGCACAGACGCCCGGTTCTCTATGCCGCCGTTGTCGCACGTTCATACAACGTTCTCCGTGACCAGACACGTGTTCAGGTCGACGGATGGACATATTCTCCAAAATACCTCAGATCCGGCGACAAGGTTCTTCTCGTCGATGACATCTTCGACACAGGCAATACTGTGAACAAGCTTGCCGAGGTCATCATGGACAAGGGAATTCCCCGTGAGGACCTGAAGATAGCCGTCTACGACTACAAGGTTCCTCTCTACAAGGAGGGAAATCCTCTTCCTGTACAGCCGGACTACTGGTGCCGCAAGCACGTCCTCAACAGTCCTGCCGACGAGACATGGATCCACTATCTGTGCCATGAGTTCGTGGGCCTCACTTCCGATGAGATCGACGAGCAGTTCGCCGATCCGGAGGTTAGGGCTATCCTTCACGAGGCAAGAGGGGAGTAATTCCTTTCAATAATCAGAATTGGTTTGCGGGCATCCGGGGAGACTCAGATGCCCGTGTTTCTTCCATGACAGTTCTTGTACTTCTTTCCGGATCCGCAGGGACATGGGTCGTTGCGTCCTACCTTGGGAGCGGTTCTGATGACCTGGGTCGGAGCCTGCATATGGTCGTTTGCACTTGCACGGGCAACTCTCTGCTGGTTTGCGGCCATGCTTCCGAAGGACGAGCTCTCGCTGTGGGTCTCGGTTGTGCGTCTTGCCTGTACCGCAGGTCTCTGTGGACCGTCGTTTCTTATCTGGACTCTGATTATTGTCTTTGCCACTGATGACTTGATCTGGTCGATCATCCTGTCGAAGATCTCCGATCCCTCGAGCTTGTACTCGGTAAGCGGGTTCTTCTGGGCATAGGAGCGCAGCGACACCGAATCCCTCAGGTCCTCTAGTTCCTCAAGGTGGTTCTGCCACCTTGAGTCTATCTGCTTGAGATAGATCTGTCTGATGAACATGGAGAAGACCTCAGGTCCTGTAATGGCAACCTTGCCGTCGATGATGGATTTGACCTCTGACCTGATCTTCTGTGCGAGTTTCTCTGAAGGAAGCTTGACATCATCTTCCTGGGGCTCGAAATCATATCCTATGCTGTCGAGAAGCCTCTGATGGAGTGCTGTGAGGTCGTTCTCTCCGTTCTTCGAACGGCTGATGTCTACGTCAAAGTCTATATACTCGTTGCAGGCGTCCAGTGCGCGACTGATGATGTTCTGGTCAACAAGGATCTGGTCACGCTGGTCATAGATGAAGTTCCTCTGCTCGTTGAGGACATCGTCATACTCAAGAAGGTGTTTTCTGATGTCGAAGTTGCGTTCCTCGACACGCTTCTGGGCTGTCTCGATGACCCTGCTGACCATGGCATGCTCTATGGGCTCGCCTGTGTTCATTCCAAGTCTGCCGACCATGGCCTTGAGGTTGTCCTTTGCAAACAGCCTGAGGAGGGTATCGTCGAAGCTGACGTAGAACCTTGATACACCCGGATCTCCCTGTCGGCCGGCTCTTCCACGCAGCTGGTTGTCTATACGTCTTGACTCGTGGCGCTCGGTTCCGAGTATGTAAAGACCGCCCAGGGACTTGACTTCCTCATAGTTGGCAAGCCACTGGCTGTATGTTTTTTCTTTTGCAGCCTTGAATTCCTCTTCGGTGGCCTCTGTTCCGCACAGTCGTCTCGCTAGGGCATCCGGAGATCCTCCGAGCTTGATGTCGGTTCCACGACCTGCCATGTTGGTGGCGACCGTTACGGCACCCTTTGCTCCGGCGTTCTCGATGATGGCGGCCTCACGTGCGTGGTTCTTGGCGTTCAGAACCTCGTGGGGGATTCCCATGCGTCTGAGAAGTGCGGAGATGAGTTCCGATTTCTCGATGGAGACAGTACCTACAAGAATAGGCTGGCCTGTCTCATGCACACGCTTGATCTCCTCGCAGATGGCGGTGTACTTGAACTGCTCGTTCAGGAAAACAAGGTCATCCATGTCCTTTCTGATGACGGGAAGGTGGGTGGGGATGACCACAACATCAAGGTTGTAGATCTGGCTGAACTCGGTGGCCTCGGTATCGGCTGTTCCGGTCATTCCGGAGAGCTTGTCGTACATTCTGAAGAAGTTCTGGAATGTGATGGTGGCCAGTGTCTTGTTCTTTCCCAGGATCTTAATGTGCTCTTTCGCCTCGATGGCCTGGTGCAGGCCGTCCGAATAGCGTCTTCCGTAAAGTATACGTCCGGTGAACTCATCGACGATCTGGATCTGGTTGTCCTGGATCACGTAGTCCGTGTCCTTGTGGTACAGGTATTTTGCCACCATGGCCTGTGTGACATAGTGGATGTATTCGAAATTCTCGTCGTCATAGAGGGATCCGGAGATGATGTTGAACTTCTTCAGAAGCTCCTCCATGTGGATCATTCCTTCCTTGGTGAAGCTTATGTGTCGGGATTTCTCGTCAAGCATGAAGTCTCCGTCAGGTTCGAGCTTGGCTCCCTGCTCGAATCTTGCGAAGGCGGAGACAACCGGGTACTCGCCGGTCTCGGGGTCCTTCTCGCATTCCTTGAAGTAGGAAGTGATCTTCTCGGCGTTGCGGGCAAGCTCTGTGTCGTCGTCAGCGGGACCGGAGATGATCAGGGGAGTGCGGGCCTCATCGATGAGGATGGAGTCGATCTCGTCTATGATGCAGAAGTGGTGCTTGGGCTGGATCTTGTCCTGTGCACGGAGCTTCATGTTGTCACGCAGGTAGTCGAATCCGAACTCGTTGTTGGTTCCGTATGTCACATCGCACTGGTAGGCGAGGCGGCGTCTTTCGTTGTCCATGTTGGAGACGATGGCTCCGACTGTCAGGCCCAGGAAGTTGTAGATTGGACCCATCCATGATGCGTCACGCTGAGCCAGGTAGTCGTTGACGGTGATGATGTGCACGCCTTTGCCGTCAAGCGCATTTAGATAGCCTGCAGGGACACTTGTGAGGGTTTTCCCTTCACCTGTCTTCAGTTCCAGGATCTTGCCTTCGTGCAGGACTATGGCACCCATGATCTGGACGTCGTAGTGGCGCTCGCCCAGGACGCGGAACGATGCCTCCCTTACAAGTGCGTAGGCTTCCGGCAGAATCTGGTCCAGGGTCTCGCCGTTGGCCAGGCGTTCCTTGAAACGCTTTGTCTGAAGAGGGAAGTCCTCGTCCTTGAGGCCATTGGCCCAGCTCTCATATGAATTGACCTTCTCGACTATTGGGTTGAGATGTTTGAGGTCCTTGTCTTTCTTGCTTCCGAAAATGGCTGTTAAAATGCTCATATATACAGTGTAGTCAAAAAAGTGGATAACGAAAAGTTCTTTCAATATGTTGTCTAATCATGTGGCCGTTGTGTATAATATCTGTGTAAATTTGACACACTTGTGAGGTTTTTGATGGAGTATTTGAAGACTCTCGACTACATACTGTTCGTTATCCTCATGGTAGGCGGAATCTGGGGTGCCATCAAGGGGTTCCTGGATGAGCTGACATCAAAGACCGGACTTGTCATGGGTTTCATCCTTGCACTGATGTTCACCCATTCATTCAGTGTTGTCTTCAGGGACAGGCTGGGGTTCCCGAACTGGTTCGCTGCATTCTCGGCATACTTCATCATCTTCGTCGTGGGATATCTTCTGATGAGGCTGATCGGATCGGTTCTTTCAAGCATCGTGGAGACGGCCAACATCACGGTGGTAGACAATATCCTTGGATTCTTCCTGGGGCTCATCGAGGCATTCCTGGTGATTTCGGCCGTTGAGTTCATCCTGGGATATCAGAATCTGTTCAATCTCCAGCCGATATTCGAGGAAAGCCTCTTCTCCAGCAAGCTGTTCCTTCCGTTTGCACAAAAAGCTGTCTCTCTGATCAAGAGCGTGATCTGACACGCGGGAGGCATTCTTGCTCGGGACATTGCACAATACGCAGAAGGAAGTGGCCTCTATACTCGAAAGTCTGGTCTCCGCCGGCGAGTTTCCCACCGCTGTTCTGTTCTCGGGATCGCCGTATACAGGGCGAATGTTTGCCTCCAGACTTGTCTGCAGGGAACTTGGCATTCCTGATGAGAATGTCCTGATTGTATCCGACAGAAACCATGCATACAGGATAAGGACCGCCCTGAATCTGTTCTCAAAGCAGAAGAACGGCACTTCCAGACGTTTTCTGAAGGACAATGTCAGCATCCTGCTGCAGCAGTACCACGGTGCGCTGATTGAGGCACAGAGCACTGCTGCCGGCAAGAAGAAGTTCGCCGATGCGGCGGAGGTCACCGATTTGCTGAGGGATCTGGACAATGTTGAGGAGAACAAGGTTCAGGATATCTGTGCAAAGCTGGAGAAGGCGCTTTCGCCACTTATGGATTCCAACAGGACATCGTCTGTATCGATAGGACAGGTGAGGGCAATCCGTGACTGGTGCGCCACATCATCCATGGACGGACAGTCAAAGATGGTGATAATCGAGGGTCTGGAGAACGCGGGCGATTCCGCGGTGAACGGTCTTCTGAAGACTTTGGAGGAACCTCCCGCAGGCTGTCATTTCATACTGATTTCCGCCAATTCAGGAAGAATCCCCGCAACAATCCTCAGCCGCGTACAGAAACTGAGGTTCGCCGATCTGGACAGAGAGAAGAGGTCATTCATCTTCAATTCCCTGTTCGTGGACCCGAACAAATACGAGAGTCTTGAGGCTTTCTTCCTCGAAGGAAGCGGAATCAACGACGCACTGCTGCTTCAGGGTGCTAGGGATCTTCTGGACAAGAAGGATGTGGACCTTCCGGCCCTTGTCGCCGAACTTGAGAAGACCCAGGGATGGGACCGTTTCTTCGAGCATGTGCTGGACCAGATTTCGGTGGCCTTCATGGACGGAAGGCTTGAGGAAAGAAGGGCTTCCTACCTCCATAAGGCCATCAGCGAGGCAGTGAACAAGGGAAAGACCTACAACCAGATGAAACGTCTTACGTTCGATTTCGTTGTCTACAGGGTAAAGGAGATCAACAGATGAGCCAGTTTGTCAAAAAGGCCTCGAGCAAGATTGAGAAGCTTTCCAACGAGGAGATCCTGCGTATCATCGAGACCCAGACCAATGATCTCAAGATCCGAAACTACATTCTGGACAACTCGATAGAGGGTTCTCTGATGCTGGACGGATCGGATAACGTCATATATCTGAACGCAACGCTTACAAATCTGATAACACTTTATCCAAGAAAGAAATATACTGATGTAAACGTATCCAAGGTGATAGCCGATTCCGACATGGTGGCCTTCATACGGAAATTCAGGAAATCCGGAAAGGATACCATGGAGGAGTATTTCCAGGTATCCGATCCTGTCCATGGTCAGAGATCGGTTATCTGCATCGCAAGCCGGGTTAGCGAGATCAAGGCTCTGTTGTTCGTCTTCCGCGACATGACTTTCTTCAACCGCTTCAAGGAGGAGTTCAGGAAGAACGAGAGCCTTGCCCAGATGACCACAATGGCTGCTGGCGTTGCCCATGAGATAAAGAATCCGCTTGCGTCCATCTCCATCTATCTCCAGCTCATGGACAAGATGATGGAGAAAAACGGCTCGATGACACGTGAAGAGGCAAAAAAATACCTGGATGTTGTTAGCGAGGAGGTCGACCGCATCAACAAGATCGCTGTAGACTTCCTGTTTGCCGTAAAGCCGATGAAGGTGAACCTCGCCATATGCAACGTCAACGACATAGTCAAGAAGACGGTTTCCGTTGTATCCGCAGAGCTTAAGGAGAAGGGAATAGCCTTCAAGCAACATCTTGCAGTTTCCCTTCCGAAGGTTCTTGCCGACAGCTCTTTGATACAGCAGTCCATCCTTAATCTGATAAACAACGCCATGCAGGCCATGCCGGAGGACAGGAAGGATCCTGCCATCACGGTAAGCACCTTTATGGAAAACGATATGGTCAAGATTTCCGTCGCTGACAACGGATGCGGTATGACGGAAGAGCAGATGAGCAAGATATTCGAGCCGTACTACACTACAAAGTCATCCGGAACCGGTCTCGGACTTACGGTGCTGTTCAAAATCATGAAACAGCATGAAGGAGATGTGACGGTCAGCTCCACACCCGGAGTGGGGAGCGAGTTCACACTTCAGATCCCTGTTCCGAGTTCGGAGCGCTTCAGATTGACTGATGATGGGAGGGCCTGAAGATGAAAAGGACAATACTTGTCGTAGATGATGAGAAAAACATCCGCGAGGGCCTTGTCGCCGCCCTTGAGCTTGACGGATATGAGGGACTTCAGGCAGAGAATGCCGAAAGCGCCTGGAAGATCATCACCGATGAACCTGTTGACATGGTCATCACGGACCTGAAGATGCCGGGCATGGGTGGAAGCGAGCTTCTGAAGAAGATCTACTCCACATATCCCACGATTCCAGTTGTCGTCCTTACCGGTCACGGAACCATCGAGGATGCTGTCACCGCCATGCAGAACGGAGCGGTGGACTTCCTTACAAAACCTGTCAACCTCGACCATCTTTCGGTTCTTATCAAGAGGTCTCTTGCAGGAAAGGACATGGCCGACCGAAACCGCGAGCTGAGGACCGAGCTTGACAACCTCAAGAAGAAGGCAGGCTATTCCAACATCATAGGAAAGAGCCAGAAGATACAGAGACTCATCGAGACCATCCAGCAGATCGCGCCTTCACGTGCCACCGTCCTGATCACGGGCGAAAGCGGTGTCGGCAAGGAATTGGTTGCCGATGCCATCGTCAGTTATTCGGATCGGAAGGACAAGCCGTTCATCAAGGTGCACTGTGCCGCGCTGAATGCAAATCTTCTCGAAAGCGAGCTGTTCGGACATGTAAAGGGTGCGTTCACCGGAGCCGTGGCGGACAAGAAGGGCCGCTTCGAGCTTGCCGACGGAGGGACGATCTTCCTTGATGAGATAGGGGAGATCGACCAGAGCACACAGATAAAGCTTCTGAGGGTCCTTCAGGAACGCGAGTTCGAGAAAGTCGGCGGAGAGAAGACAATCAAGACTGATGTCCGTGTCATTGCCGCCACGAACCGTGACCTGAAGCAGGAGATCGAGAAAGGCAACTTCAGAGAGGATCTGTACTACAGGCTGAACGTTGTGAGCCTTGAGGTTCCGCCGCTGAGAGAACGCAAGGAAGACCTGTTCCTCCTTTGCACCTCGTTTCTGAACGAGTTCTGCAAGGAGAACAAGAAGAACATAGAGGGATTCTCCAACGAAGCCAGAAACGCCATTGCCGCATACGACTGGCCCGGCAACATCCGCGAGCTCAGAAACTGTGTGGAAAGCGCCGTTGTGATGTGCAGGACCAGCCAGATAGAGCTTTCGGACCTTCCTCCTGCGGTCAGTAGAAGCCGTGCCAGCAACACTGTTGAGATAGAGCTCGGTTCCACCATGGATGAGGCTGAGAAGAAGATAATCCAGAGCACTGTGGCATTCTGCAAGGGCAACAAGTCCAAGGCCGCCGATGTGCTTGGAATCGGACGCAAGACCATTATCAGAAAGATGCAGGAATACGAGTCGGGGACATCCGAATGAACGAAGACAGGATCTATGAGATCTTCGATCACGATGGAATCCTGAGCAGGAACATAAAAACGTTCGAATTCCGCGAAGGTCAGCTTCTCATGGCAAAGGATGTGCTTTCCTGCTATCAGAACAACTCTATAGGTGCCATTGAGGCAGGAACCGGAATAGGCAAAAGCTATGCCTATCTTGTTCCCGCCATGTTCTATGCCTTTGAGGATGAGTCGGACAGGACAGTTATCGCCACTTCCACCATAAACCTTCAGAAACAGCTGATGGACAAGGACATCCCTGCGCTTTTCAAGGCCCTTGGAAAGGAATGCAAGGTTGCTCTTGCAGTCGGACGCAACAACTATCTGTGCCTCAGGCGTCTTGCAGAGCTTGTCCGGGACAACGAGCTGTACGCCTATGACGGTGTTTCCGAGGTATCAAAGCTGAACAGTTTCGCAGCCCAGACGGAGACGGGACTCAGGACCGAATACCAGGGGAAGCTCGATTTCCAGGTATGGACATCGGTCTGTTCCGATTCGGATTTCTGCATGGGCGGTAAGTGTCCTTATTTCAACGAATGCTACTATTTCAAGGCCAAGAGAAAGCTCTCCGACGCCTCGATCATCATCTGCAACCACCATCTTCTGTTCGTGGACAGCAACACAAGGCTTGAGAACTCCATAGACTATGACGATGACGCCGTTCTTCCGCCTTTCAGACATCTTGTCATAGACGAGGCCCACAATGTTGAGCGCCATGCCACGGACCTGTTCACCACAACATACTCGAGCTATTCGCTCAAGCGTCAGATGGAATATATCTACGACAACAGGGGACTCAAGGGAAACGGAACCGGACGCATCCTGGACGATCTTCTTCCCAGTTGCAGCGAGAAGGGCATCTACCAGGAGATCCTTGACTTCTATGCACTGGTCAAGGCCAAGTCGGAGACACTGAACCTTGCCACTCTCAATCTGCTTGAATACAACAACCTGGCACACCTTCTTCTGACAAAGAAGAGCATGCCACGGCTGATATCGATCATAGGGGAGGCTGCCCGGGATGTTGTGGACAACGGTCTCAGACTTGTGGCCAGGCTGAATTCGTTCTCTTCAAAAGTGAACGTGGATGAGGTCAGACAGCCCCGTCTGGACGAACTGAACGTCCATATCAGCAGGGTCTCCGAGGTGATCGAGCGCCTTGGAAGCTTCTTGGATTTCAACAGCTGGGACGAATCGATCCACTATCTGGATATCGAGAAGCATGGCCAGAACAAGTATGTCACGTTCAACAACGCTCCGTTGGAGGTGGCCGAGGTCCTCAGGGATGCCCTGTTCAGGAAGCTGGATTCCGTGGTCTGCACAAGCGCGACCTTGGACCTTCACGACGACTTTGTCTACTGGAGCACGGCAGTTGGGCTTCCCGTCCCGGAGAAAGGATTCCTTCGGAAGGTATATGATTCGCCGTTCGACTACAAGAGCCGTCTTATGCTTCTGACCCCTTATGACACTCCGACTTTCAGCAAGGAAAGCGAGGCTGAATATGCGGACTTCACCTGTGAGACTGTGTATCAGGCAGTTTCCAGTTCCGGAGGAGGGGCGCTTGTCCTGTTCACCAGCTTCAAGCTGTTGGAATTCGTATTCGAACGCCTGAAGCCCAGGTTCTCCGCCATGGGACTGAACACCATGAAGCAGGGTGAGATGGACCGCTATGCTCTTCTGCAGCAGTTCAAGGAGGATACGGACAGCATCCTGTTCGCAACGGACAGCTTCTGGGAAGGTGTCGATGCCCCGGGCAACACCCTCAGGATGGTCATCATCACGAAGCTTCCGTTCCGCATGCCTGACGATCCCATCTACAAGGCCCGCTACTCCAAGCTTGAGGAGGACGGCAAAAGCGGCTTCTTCTGCCTGTCGCTTCCTGATGCCACCATGCGCCTGAAGCAGGGATACGGACGTCTGATGCGCCACACCACGGACAAGGGCATAGTCCTGATTCTTGATTCCAGAATCATATCCAAGAGTTACGGCGCCATGATGCTAAGATCACTTCCTGAAAGCTACCACCCCGAGACGGAGACAAAGAGTCTCGGACAGAAGATAGAAGACTTCCTGTTTTGATATTTTGTGTTGAAAAAGCAAAATTCACAGCTTAGAATATCTATATGGCAAATGAATTCCGAGAAAAACTGGTCAAGGCACTGACAGAGAACAAGGTTCTGACTACAAAGCAGATATACGATCTGTTTCATGAGATGAACACCAAGACAGCCTCGTGGCATCTTCATTCGGAGCTGGAGAAGGGGTTTGTTGAGAAGTCCGCTCACGGTGAGTACCGACTGTCTTCCTCCACACCTATGGACAACGAGAGGCTTTCATGCATACCTGAACTCAGCAGGTCTGCCTATGGAAGTCTTACAGATTCCGGTTATGATTTCTATCTGTCGGGTCTGGACTGCATGAACGGCATAGGGTTCAAAGTTGACGGCAGCTATCCGGTGATAGTCTGCACAAGTAAAACCAATCTGAAGGATGTCCAGCTTCTTCTGATGCGTGAATTCGACCTGGCGATCACGGAGGAGGAATCTGACATCCTTGCAATGGAGAAGCTGAAAAGCCGCATCCAGTTCGTCATTCTGTCATCAGACAACTTCGCACTTCAGAGCAAAGGCTTTGCCTTTCCGGAGAAGGCATTCGTCGATCTGTACTATGCAGTGACTAGAATGGAATATCCGCTACCCGTAAACGAGCTTCCCCATGTGCTCAGCCTGATTTCTCCAAATCCATACAGATTCCGCAATGCAACAAAGGACCGGGGATTGTCCAACGAACTGAACTTCCTTCTGTCCTACAACAGTCATTTCATCAAATCCTTTGCCGAGTATATTTGATGTCTTTTCTGTAAAAAAAAGATGCCACAAGATGTGGCATCCCATTTCAGTTGAAACAGTTGTTTCAGCCGACGATTGCAAGAACGTCCTTGATGTTGAGGATGAGATACTCCTCGTTGTCCATCTTGACGGAAGTTCCGGCATACTTGTCATGGAGGATCTTCTGTCCGACCTTGATTGTCTTGACATCGTCTCCGATTGCCTCGACAACTGCAATCTGTGTCTTCTCCTGAGCTGTCTGCGGAATGAAGATTCCACCGGCGGTCTTCTCTTCAACCTTGTCCATCTTGACCAGAACTCTCTCTCCAAGCGGCTTGATTGTCATATATTCATCTCCTTATGAATCATTTCAGGTGCGCCCATGCGCAACGACATTAATATAACCAAAATAGTCCGAATCGACAACAGTTTTACAGTCCGAGAATCTCGCTCATTGCCCTGGATGCCAGATGCCATTTCATGGATGTGAGGCCGTCCTTGGGATAGAAGACCCTGTTGTGACCGTCACGCACAGGGAGCTCAAAATGCTTGCCGACCTTCAAAGTTGCCAGGAATACCGCTCTCGGGTCGTCGTGTTCCTGGATGTGGCGTTCCATGTATGTGCCGTCATAGTCCCATCCTTCGTGGGTGAATGTCAGGGTTCCGTGTCCTACTATCTTGTAGTTGTCCACTCCGGGGAGGTCTATGCCGTAGTCCATCTCGTCCTGCATCTTGAAATCGGGCTTCCTGACTTCTTCCATGACCTGTTCGTACTGCCAGTCATACCACTGGCTGTAGTTCTCGAAGTATTGCTTGTCTCCTTCCCATCTGAAGGTGAAGTCATCCTGGAATGTGGCTTTGGCTCCGCACTCGGTGCAGTAGACGTCGTTTCCCTTGGACCTGATCTTGAATTCGGATCCGCAGCACGGGCACTTGTAGAACATTGTCTCGAAGCCTTCGGCCTTGTCGTTGCCCTTTACGATCACATGCTCACGCTTCTGGAACTCGAACTCGTCGTAGGAGAGGGCATCGGTGAGACGTTTCATCACGGTATCCTTGTCCAGTGTCTTAGCTTCTTCCTCGGTGAAAAGGAGGCTTGTGGTGGTCTGTGTCTTGCCTTTGTGTGTCTTGAGCGACCATTTGGCGTTTCCAAGTCCGGCACCCTCGATCTTGCACACGTATACGGGAACCTTGAGGAACCTGATCATCTTCGCGATGGCAGGGGACATGTAGCCCAGGTGTCCGCTTGCATAGACGGTTCCTTCGGGGGCGATCCACACGGCGCCGTGTTTCTTCTGGACCACGTACTGGATCTTTCTCATAGCTTCGAGGTCTGTTGCGAACTGGTATTTGGGGATGGCGCCGCAGGCATTGAGCCAGAACGCAAGTTTCTTGAACGTGAAGAAATGATAGGTCACCAGAAAGGAGATCCTCACGGGTCTGACAGTCGCAGCGACAAGCTTGTAGTCATGGTTCGACGTATGGTTGCTTAGAATGAGTGCTGGACCGTGGATCCTGCATCCGGACTTCTTGAGGTTGAACTGGAACTTTCCTACGAAGTTTCCGAAAATCCTGGATGCTACGAAATACAAAGGACCGAAGGGAAGCCTCTGGGTGATGCGGCTGACTTCTTTTCCTTTAGAGGTGCTGACTTCTTTTTCCATGTCTGGAATTTTAGCATGGTTTTAGTGCAGATAGAAGTTTTTTGCCCGCTTTTGTTTACGATTTCCGAATCTGTGGTTATCTTTGCCCTGAATGAAGGTGTTCAGATGAAAAACGGCTCAGATGAAACCATGTCTACAACAAACAAATGCAATGACCGGGAGCTCATCCTAAAACATTTGGAGGCACTGGGCAGGTCTTTGGGAATCCTCTGCGACTGCTTCCTTGCACGGGCGAACGACAACGACGACGACCCGCTTTGGAAGAAGTTCTACAGAACCCAGATGTGCTGCTACCTGATTGCAAAGAAAGACCTGAAGGTCACCGAGCCGGAAGGTGACATGGTCCATGACCTGATCCGCGACTGCTGGGCAGACGTAAAGGATTACATGGAGAATTCCGCTTTCGGTCCTGTCTCCAACGTGGATCAGTGGTTCAAGACCATCAGGATTGACTTTCCTCTGGACATTTTTGACCCTGATTGCACCTTTTTCCGCCAGGATGTCTTTTCGATGTGTCAAAAGGACACAGAAAAGAGGCAGGATGGGGAAGCTGTGCCATTTTGACACGGTTTTAGGCTGAATTCTGCTTTTTCAAACGGCTGGTTTCGCTTAATTTGTTCAGCTATCTCTTGTAAATATCAATACTTAAATTGTTTTTTCGACGCTTTGGCATGTTTCTTGCTATTATGTTGGCATAGGAGACGAATATGGCAAACATCAGAACAAACACCATCAATTCAATGGAAAGCACTGCTCTGAGCATGTACCTCAAGGATATCGAGAGAATCCCTCTGATTGAACGTGATGAGGAATATGATCTTGCCATCAGAGCAAAGAACGGCGATTCCCTTGCAAGAGAAAGACTTGTGAACGGCAACCTCAGATTCGTCGTAAGCATTGCAAAGCAGTTCCAGAACAGAGGACTTCCTCTTATCGACCTTATAAGCGAAGGCAATGTCGGCCTTCTCACAGCAATCGACAAGTTCGAGCCGGAAAAGGGCTACCACTTCATCAGCTACGCAGTCTGGTGGATCAGACAGTCCATACTCAAGGCAATCGGCGAGAAATCAAGGATGATCAGGCTTCCGATGAACAAGTCCGCAGATCTCATCCAGATCCTCAATGCCAAGAACAGGCTTGAGAATGAAGGTTCCGAGGACGCCTCGATTGAGGACATCGCCCGTGAGTGCGGTATGGAGTGCTCGGATGTTCTCGAGCTGATGCAGATCGCCCGCGACGTTTCCAGCCTCGATGCCCCGGTCGGACATGAAGAGGATGCTAGTTTCGGCGACTTCATCGAGAGCGAGGAGCCCAGACCTGAAGAGTATGTCATGGACAAGGCCATGAAGAGTTCCGTGGAGAAGATCCTCGCATCCCTGCCTGAGAAGGAGAGGGGAATCATCAGACTCCGCTTCGGTCTGGACAACAACGAGGCCATGAGCCTGAAGGAAGTCGGTGAGATCTACAACCTGACAAAGGAGAGGATCAGACAGATCGAGAAGAAGGTTCTTTCCAGTCTCAGACAGAACGAAGAGGTCCAGCAGCTGAAGGCGTATATTGCTTGATAGAGCCTGAACCGGATACAGGGGTTGCATCGGAGGATGCAGCCCTTTTTGTTTATGGTCTGAAAAAGGTGCAGGAAGCTTTCGATTTTCCTCTTATTTTGTTTGAGAAGTTAATAATAATGTGTTTTAATATCCTAGTGTAGTTGACAGTCGAGGTGGTTTTGCACAAAATCACCCGTGTATCACGTAAACTAAAAAGAACAAAGGAAAGAATTATGGCAAAGAAAGTAACCAAATATGTCTACTTTTTTGGCAACGGAAAGGCTGAAGGCACTTCCAGCATGAAGGATCTCCTCGGCGGAAAGGGTGCCAACCTTGCTGAGATGACAAACATCGGACTTCCGGTACCTCCGGGATTCACAATCAGCACAGAAGCCTGTGACTACTTCTCAAAGCACAACGGAGAGTATCCTGAGGGAATGAGGGACGAGGTTCTTCTCAACCTCAAGCAGCTTGAGACCACAATGGGAGCAAAGCTGGGCGATTCAACCAATCCTCTTCTTGTTTCAGTCAGAAGCGGAGCTGCACAGTCTATGCCCGGTATGATGGACACAGTCCTCAACCTCGGTCTCAATCCGGATTCAGTCGATGCTCTTACCAAGAAGACAGGCAACGAGCGTTTTGCAT
>CADBOI010000016.1 GCA_902796335.1 uncultured Spirochaetales bacterium | reverse complement strand
TGGGCGTTTGGGCGCAAAGGCTTGATGGCCGCGCCCCGCCCGCCATGTGCATGGCAACACACAGGCAACCCACAGCTGATGAACAGCCCAGGGGCAAGGGGTTAGGCATACATCCGCAACTGCTTTAAACAGGGTTATGGTAGGCAAACAAAAAGGTTGTTCGGTCCGTACTGTTGATCAGTCTTTCCAAACACCCTCTTTTCTGTTTAGGACTTACTTGTCCACGCCGAACTTCATCCTGAACGTCAGGGAGTCGACAGGCTTTTCTCCATATAAGGATCCGGCCTCATGGAAACCGTAGATGAAGTCGATCTGGTTGCCGCGGTATGCAACCGAAAGACCGAACTCGGGATAACCGTATTTGTATGCGGCCTTCAGGCTGACGATGTTGTGGATATCTAACTTGACCGAAGCATTGACGTACTTGAAGAACTCAAGCATCGGACTCTCCTTCTCCAACTCGTTCCTGAAGAAAAGATTGATGTCGGTGAACTCAAGAGCCATGACAGGGTTGTAGTTGCCGAGTCTCGGGTTGTAGACTACTGATGTGCTGAATGTCCAAGGCGTGTAGAGGAGATACCTGCCATATCCATGGTTGAAGGAAGCGGCATCTCCGATATTGTCGTAGGTTCTCATGTAGTAGTAGCCGTTGATGTTGTTCAGCATGGCGCTGACGGTAAGCCTCTGGTCCATGAGGCCCAATGTAGCGGCTATATCTAACGGCATCGCAAGACCGCTTCTGGTCTGCAGATTCTCAAAACCCCTGGTCTTGTTGATGAGGTCGGCAGCAGTATCAAGATTCAGCTGTAACATGTAAAGCTTTTCAGAAAAATGAATTGTCGCACCGACATCAAACGTCAGGGAGGAAGTGTCGACCACTCTCCTACCATAACCGAATGAAAGAGCTGCATCCACAACCGGCAGATATCCGTTTCCGAGAATCGAATTGTTGTTCTGGCCGGCATCTGCATTCTCATCGATCATCGGCATTGACTTTGCATCAACCGTGACATTGATTCCGAAGCCGTAGTTCCCCACCTGGGCACCCACGCTGAAATCAGCGGAAATAATGTCGTTGTTTCCTGATCCGACTTCCGTCGCAAGTCCCAGAACGTAATTTATCCAGTTCTTCTTGTCCCAGTGGAACTTGGTCAAGTGCGAAAAAGACTCAGCCACACTTCTGTTCTGAAGCGCATCGGAGAAGTTGAAGGACGAGGAACCCAGCACACCCTGGATTCTTAGCCTGTCCGTCGCAAAGTCAGAAGGGTTTCTAAATAGACTATAATTCAATCCATCATAATAATTTGAATCTGAAGGTCTGTATCCCTTGTTCGTGACTCCGGCATAGGAGCCGTCATCGGTTGCACCCTGAGCGAAGACGAGGGAGAGAACGAAAACCAAAGCAAAAACAACTGAAACTGTCTTTTTCATCTTTCCCCTCCTCAGATCAAGCTGGCAACAATGCCGGAAACATCGACACCGAAGTCATAGATGTAGCCTATTGCAGAAAGGTCTGCCATGGCTCTGTCCAACTCAGACACGCAATTCTTAAACAGCCAGTCAGCAGTCAGATGGTCGTAATCTCCGGGGAAAGCCTGACTATACTTCTTCAGAACTCTGGCGGTGGTGTCGACAAGGTCATATACGATGTAGAATGCGAGTTTATCACCTACGGTAGGATCCATTCTTTTTCCAACATACTTTTCGATGCTTTCAGGAATGTACTTCAGATGATTGATGTTGAATTGAGACTGTCCGCCTCCACCCTCCATCAACTTCTTCACAAAACCGAAATTGGTCATGGCGATATTTCCGGCTCTGCCAATCAAAGCCAGAATATCGCTCTCATGGAACGGGAACGGAACATCATACGCATACAATTTCGTGACATCAAAACCGGGCACCATGGAGATTAGATTGGCTGGAAGTGCGGAACAATTGATCAGCTCCTTCATTGCCTTGTGACCGGACCAGTCGATGGTCTTTCCTTTGTAGGGCTTCTTTACACCGTCGTAATCCTTGTACAAAGTATCCAGAGCAGCTCTGATCTTGGCATCTGAAGCACTGGAACCCTTTGCTGCAAGAATCTTGTCAACAACATCCTTCATCAAGGCAGAGAATTCATCTGAGAAGCCTCCGCCGTTGAGCATCACGACGCCCTCGATCTTTTCATCGGCACCTTCGCCGGTCCTGCTGACTCCGTCAAAAGAAAGCAGAGCTTCCAGCTTCTCTGTAAAATCATCCACAGACTTGGCGGCATCATCGGCCAATTTGACGCCCACACCACCCAAGGAGGCGTCTCCCAACTTGCCCATCGCCTTTCCGGTTCTCATAATGCTGTCAGCACTGCAGCCAGCAACCAGAGCCAGTACAAGCACCGCACATATGACAATAATGGATTTCCTCACTGTCTTTTCCTCCGAATCCCTACCCCATGCATCATATAACATGACAAATATAATTCACTTTAGTAAAGATGTCGACAGAGACATTCATACAAAGAGAAAAATCGAATAAAGGGGTTTCTCACACCAATTCGACGTAAAGGGCGAACTTCAGATCCTTATTCAGTCCCAAACCGATGACCATATCACCCACCGGAGTGCTGAAACCATATCCCGCCGATGCACCAAGATCCCACATTCCGGAAGAGAAACAGTCGGAGAACGGAACCTGGGAACCATAGGGCTCTCCTATCACTCCGAAGATATTGGAGGACCTCACTCCTCCCCTGACGACAACAGAAATGTAGTCCGTGAGGATTCTGCTGTTCAGGAAGAACCTTACACCCACACCGCTGCTTATGAAGCTGTTGCAGTACGTACCGTAAGCATATCCAGGCATCCCCTTCCATCCACCGTATTTCGCATAGCTGTCGCGCAGGGCCAGATGGTCGGAAGATGTGAAAGCCTTGGTCTCGATCCACAACGAGATTTTTTCCGAAAGACGGAACAGCTTCTCACCTTCGAATCCGAACTTGTAACCCCACCTCGAGGCACCTACGTCATAGCCCGCCCTCGCCAGAATGTCGAGCCTTCCTCCTTCCATCTGGAACAGGCCGGCCTTGTAGCCAGGACTGTAGACAAAATCGGCATTTACAGACGGGATGAATAGATATTCCTTTTTGACATCGCTCTCATCAAGCAGGGCCCATTTATTGTCCACGGATGCGAAGACCCTGAGGGTATGGTCCCTGCCGTTGGTCATCACCATGCCCGCTCTTCCGAATACAGCATACTCGATTTCGTTTCTTGTTGCGTTCTCATGTATGTCGGTGAATACGGAAAGGGACCCGAGATCTCCTTCGATTCCGAGCGAGAGGTAGAACTTCTCAAACGAATCACTGTTCAGACAATACAGGACATCGGCAGACCATTCGGTGGTACGTCCGACCGTGCTCCGGACCTTAGCATCCAGGCTGAACGGAGTCCCTACGTAATTCTGGAGGAAGAATCTGACACTGAACGTCGGATAAAGGGCACGACGGGTTTTTCCGTCATCGTTCTTGAAGTCAAACCCGTATCCGCCGTTTCCGAAGAACCCCAGGGAGACACGTGTCTTGCTCAGAAGATCCTCACGACGGTTCTCTCTTCCTCTGGTATCTGTTTTGATTCTTTCCGGGTATTTGGTATGGTATTCACCCACACGATCCGGATTCTTGTATACCTTCTGGTTCTCGGTGAAACGTGCCGCGATATTGTCGAGCAATGAAGAGTATTCCTCAGCGAACCTCTTACCGCACATGGCAATTTCATCCACCTTGGAGAATTCGAGTGCGTTGTAGTCGCTGACATCTATTCCAAACCAGTAATCAGCATCCGGAGCCTGATTGAAAGTCATCATTCTGGTCATAACGTCGAGATAACCTGTAAGCGATCCTGAAAGACTCTCATAACGGGAGGCTTTGAAGTCCCTGTCTTCATAACCTGTCAGTGTGGCGCAGATTACAATGTCAAAACCTTCAAGCCTGGCTCTGTGGATCATGGAATTGTCCAGAATTCCGCCATCCATCAGCACCCTTCCGCTCTCCGTAATGACAGGCTCGAATACAATCGGAATGCTCATGCTGGAGCGCATGGCTGAAATCAGCGAACCCTCCGAGAAAATCACCTCTCTGCCGTTGATCATATCCGCAGCATTGGTCTCGTATGGAATCACAAGATCCTTGTTGAAATCGATTTCATCCGGGATGTTCCCCAAACAGTTCTCAAAAAGAGCCATGACCACATAGTCGTCCACGAGACTTTTCAACCCGTCGATGATCTGGCCGGGAGTGAACGAGACCAGATTGTTCCTGTTGTAATCGAAAACACCCGGAACCTCACCGTCACCTGATGAAGTCAAGCCGGAGAACAGTTTGTAGACATCATTGTTTTTGCTTATCTCCATCATCTCCTTGGGCGAGTACCCGGCGCAGTACAGAGCACCAATGAGGGAACCTATACTTGTTCCGTAAACCTTGTCGATGGGGATTCCTCTCCTTTCAAGCTCTTCAAGGACAGGGATATAGGCAAAACCTCTGGCTCCACCACCTGAAAGGATCAGTGCCACGGACGGGCGGTCCTCGATGGCCTGCGCAACACTTTTCTCGGATTCCGAGACCTCGTAATTCAGCAGAGGCTTCTTCAGACCCGCATCACCGGTTCCTGCACCGGCAACAGCATCGGAAAAAAGAGGAAACGAAACCGAAACAAGCAGAAACAGAACAGTAAAAAATCTCAACGAAGTCTTCATATGTTCTCCCGGCAATAATTATACAATTAAATTGTGTATTTGGGACATTGCATGCTAAAATATTTTACTGACAGAGAAACATTCCAATACAGGAGACGTCAAATGAAGAAGATCGCTTCTATCCTCGTGCTGCTGATGGTCCTTGTCATGGCTCTGACAGCACTTGATTTCAAGGCTGTGGACGACCTCTACGACCAGGGATCCGACAACCAGATGGTCTACGATTCCCTTCAGGGCATGCTCAAGAACGCCAAGTCGGATACAGAGAAATCGGAAGTACTTTGGAGACTTTCAAGAGTCTGTGTCGACCTTGGAGACAAGCTGGACGAAAAGGACAAGAATGCCAAGTTCGCCATCTATACCGAAGGCGAGAACTACGCGATACAGTCGATAGAAGCGCATCCGAATTATCTTGCGTACCTGTGGAAATGCGCCAATATCGGACGGTACGGTCAGACAAAGGGAGTCATGGACTCTCTTGCAAAGGTTAAGCCGATGAAAGCCGACATCAGAGTCATCACCGATGATTTCAATGTGGTTGATTCATCCGAGACCTGGTACACCCTCGGAATACTTCAGAACAAGGTTCCAGGCATATTCGGCGGAGACAGCGTCGCAGCAATCAGCTACATGCGCGCCGCATGCGACACCATTCCTGCAAAATACATATACGGAAGGACTTATGAAGATCTTGCCATACAGCTTTACGACAGGGACTGGAGCGCAAAGAAAAGAGCTTCCGAGATAGAGAAAATGAAAAACAAGTGGGACAGGGAGACCAAGAGCAACTATGACAAGTACGCCTACTACGAAGGATCCAAAGGTGCAAACGCCAACCCGATCTGGACAAAGACAAAGCTCTCTGCAATGAGCGACAGGCAGGAGGCCCTGGTGATCCTCAAGTACGCACAGGCCGTCTACAACAGCAGGAAAAACCACACCAAGTCGGACGACAGAAACTATGAAGAAATCCAGGAACTCATAAACAAATGGTCGAAATAGAAAGCAGACATACCTGTCAGAGGGGACTTCGCAAGAGGTCCCCTATTTCTTTAAAGATTAACAAAACATCGCAATTATGGTAGGATTCAGCCCATGACGTCAGAGAAAACAAGAAACATAGGAATCATAGCTCACATCGATGCCGGAAAGACGACAACAACTGAGCGCATCCTCTTCTACACAGGCGAGAACCACCGTATCGGCGAAGTCGACAACGGCGAGGCCACCATGGACTGGATGGAGCAGGAGCAGGACAGAGGAATCACAATAACAAGTGCGGCAACCACCTGCTACTGGCGTGGCACCCAGATCAACATCATAGACACTCCGGGCCACGTTGACTTCACGGCCGAGGTCGAAAGATCGTTGCGTGTCCTTGATGGAGCCGTAGGCGTCTTCTGTGCCGTAGGAGGTGTCGAGCCCCAGAGCGAGACAGTATGGAGACAGGCGAACACCTACAACGTCCCCAGGATAGCATTCATAAACAAAATGGACCGACTTGGTGCAGATTTCTATGCTGCAATTGAAGATATCAAGACAAAACTCAAAGAGGAGACCGTCCCACTATTCATCCCAGTTGGGAAAGAAAGCCACTTTGAAGGTGTGATCGACCTTCTGAAGATGCAGATGGTCACATTCGACCCCGAGACCAGCGGATATGAATACAGCTACTCGGACATTCCGGATTCAATGCAGGAAGAGGCCCAGAGCTGGAGGGAAAAGCTCCTGGACAGCGTCTCAAGTTTCTCTGACGAGATCACGGAGCTGTACTTCGCAGGCGAGGACATCCCATCGCAGATGATTCTCGACGTCCTCAGAAAATGCACCATCAGCAGACAGCTTCTTCCCGTCTTCTGCGGATCATCCCTCAAAGACATAGGTGTCCAGTGCCTTCTGGACGGCATTGTCGACCTTCTCCCCTCCCCTGACGATATTCCGCCGGCATCCGGCATCGTCTTCAGGAAGGACAGGGAGGAGACGGTCCAGGTCAAGAACGACCCCAAGGCTCCGCCGTTGGCACTTGTCTTCAAGATCCAGTATGACAGGGAGGCAGGTCCTCTTGCCTTTGTCAGGGTCTACTCCGGCGTTCTGAAAAAGAGCTCCGCCATCCTGAACATCTCCAAGAAGAAACGCGAGAGAATCAACCGCCTTCTGCGCATGCACTCCAACAGACCGGAGGAACTTCAGGAGCTCCAGGCCGGAGACATCGGCGTGATAGTCGGTTTCAAGCTGGCCCAGACAGGAGACACCATCGGATCCGAAGGAGCCCAGATCCTTCTTGAGAAGATGAGCTTCCCGGTGCCCGTAATCTCCATAGCCATCGAACCTGCCAACGCAAGCGAGCAGGAGAAACTGAAGAAGACGCTTGAGATTCTCTCCCTAGAGGACCCGACCTTCACGTACAAGGACAACGAGGAGACAGGCCAGCTGGTCATCAGCGGAATGGGAGAGCTCCATCTGGATGTCCTGGTCACAAGGATCACCAAGGAGTTCAAGGTCAACTGCAACATCGGAAAGCCCCAGGTCACATACAGGGAGAGCATCACCAGCACCGTGGAGAAATCCTTCACCTTCAGCAAGGTCCTTGCAGGCAAGGAGAACAGTGCCACAATCACGCTCAGGCTCACCCCGCAGCCGGCAAAGAGCGGAAACTCCTACGAGAACCTCGTCTCCACCAGAATCATGCCCGAGAACTTCTTCGAGGCCATCCGTCGCGGTGTGGAGAACGCACTGCACAGCGGCATAAAGTTCGGCTACGAGGTCTGCGACATGAAGGTGGAACTGACAGATGTGAAGTACAACGAGCTCACGGCAACGGAGTTCGCCTTCGAGGCCTGTGCCGCCATGTGCTTCGATGCAGCCGCACAGGAAGCCGGACCGGTTCTGATGGAACCGATAATGGACGTGACGCTGATTGTCCCATCCCAGTATGTGGGCGACACCATCTCCAGCCTCACACAGCGCGGAGGCATAGTCTCCAGCATGGAAAGCAGGCCGGCGGCGGACCACATCAGCGCCCAGGCTCCGCTGTCACATCTGTTCGGATACTCCACCGCACTGCGCTCATCAACCCAGGGCAGAGGCACGTTCAGCATGGAATTCAGCCACTACGCGCCCAAATCCGACAGATAACTTGTTTCAATGAAACCAATTGGGCTCTTTGAGCCCTTTTGGTCCGATTAATCTTTCATTTTCTCGACTAATATTATACAATGTGTAAGGTTGTCCGCTTCGGGCAGCCTTATGATTGTTTTCAAACAAATTGAACATATCGCCAACGTTCTAGGAGGGAATTATGGCTCTTTCAACGAAAGACATCAGAAACGTCGCCATTGCTGGTCATAACGGAACCG